>DASRKU010000221.1:0-8412 GCA_035648815.1 Verrucomicrobiia bacterium
GGTTCCAGCTCGCCCCGCCATTCGTGCTGCGAAAGATTTCATCATGCGGATGCCAATGGGCAAAGGTCGTTGCCATGAGCGTGGAAGGATGCTGCGCGTCAATGGCAACAGCGCCGTAACCAAACGGTTGGTCGGAAGCGCCGGGCTTGACCGGGGTCACATCCGTCCAGGCGCCGGTCTTCGAGTCGAATTTCCAGATGGCCCCGTCGGTCATCGTGTTTGGGCCCGGTTCCTTTCCATAGCTCAGGTAGAAAATCCCGGCAGGAGCAACTGCCACATGGTTCGGTCTCAAGCCGCGCGGCTGGCCGGAGACCGCTTCCCAGTGAACTCCCGCGTCTTTGCTGCAAAACAGGTTCGTGCCGGTCGTGGAAACACCCGCGTAAACGACCGGAGTCGGACTGCCCGGCTTTCCACTCGGCGCATCAAAGACCACGCAGATGATGCCGGGCGATTGCTGCGACTCACCGAAGCCGCTATTGGTTGCGGTTCCGATGTCTGGAAATCCTTCCACCTTGTTCCAGGCGGCGCCGCGATTATCGCTTTTCCACAGCCCGTGATGCCGCGATCCGAAGAGCAGAATTTCCCCATGGTTGGGATCCACGGCAAGCCGTTCCCCGTTGAAGCGGCCAATTTCATTGCCGCCCATGGTGAAAGGCACATCGGTTCGTTGAAACGTTCTCCCGCGATCGTCGGAGCGAAGGATGGCGGCGTGGCCGGAGCTGTATGTGCCCGCGGCAAGGTAAACCCGGTTCGAATCCCTCGGATCCAGCGCCAGGCTTTCAATCCCCGTCAGGTTCACATCCTCCGGCCCGATCCAATCCGTAATCGGCATCCATCGCTTGCCTGCCTTGTCCCAGCGATAGGCCCCGCCGACATCGGTTCGCGCATACACCAGGTCCTTCTCGGCAGGATGAAAAATAATGGCCGTGACAAATCCGCCGCCCCCGATGACTACGTTGCGCCACGTGTAGGCATTGATGGTGGGGACTTGTGTCCCGGCAGGCAATGGCAACTCGAAAGCCAGCGTCAAGACAACTGCAGAGACAATTCTGGGTAAAAAGGCATTCATGTCAAAGTTATGGACGCAAGAATAACAATCCCGCGCCACACTACTTCACCAGGACGCGGCTTTTGAGCCGGATGTCCGCCGAGGAACTGCCGACTTGGATTTCCACCGGCCCTTCCTCGACAACAAAAGAGTGCTTCGCCGAGTCCCAGTAAGCCAGCGACTTCGCCGTCAACGGAACCGTGACTGTTTTCGTCTCTCCGGGCTGCAGCGCCACACGCTGGAAACCCCGGAGCTCTTTCATCGGCCGCGACACTTTGGAATCCAGGTGGCGGACATACCATTGCACGACCTCATCGCCCGCGCGGTCCCCGGTGTTCTTCACATCCACGCTGCAGCTCACCGACCCGTCGCGAGGCAGCGTCGCGGAACTCGTGGTCAACCCGGAGTAACCGAAGGCGGTGTAGCTGAGCCCGTATCCGAAAGGATACAGCGGCTCATATTTTGAATACATATAGGTCCGCCCATGCGTTATGTCGTAGTCCATCATGCGAGGGAGCTGGCGGATCGACTTGGGCCAGGTCTGGACGAGCCGGCCCGCGGGGTTGAAATCGCCGAATAGAACATCTGCCAGCGCATTGCCCAATTCCTGGCTGCTGTGAGTCATGTGGACGATCGCCGGAACGTGCTTTTGCGTCCAGTTGATGGCGTACGGAAAACTGGAGATCAGCACCACCACCGTGCGTTTGTTCGCGGCATACACCTGCCGGATCAATTTTTCCTGTTCCAGCCGGATGGATTGACGATCCAGGCCTTCCCTGCCCTCACTGGGGACCGAGACCTTCGCCCAGGGCATGTCATAGCCGCCCAAGGGATTGTTGCCAACACACACGATCGCCACATCGCAGGACTTCGCCAGTTTTGCCGCCATGCCGCCATCATTGTTTGTGGCCACATACACCGGCACCCCAGGGCCCACTTTGTTCCGAATGCCCTCTGCCGGCGTGATTGTGTAAGGCGGCGTGCCGCTGTACCAGTCCAGCAGCACCTCGTTCGCGCGGGGACCGATCAACGCAATGGATTTGATCCGGCTCTTGTCCAGCGGCAGCAGCCCCTCGGAATTTTTCAACAGCACGATCGACTTCTGCGTCACAGTCCGCGCCGCCAATTTGTGCTGCTCCGTCGTCCAGGGCGCAGGTTCCGAGCCCTGCCCGATGCTCGCATAAGGGACGTTGGTTGCCGGATCCAGCAGACCCAGCCGGATGGAGACTCGAAGCGTGCGCGCGATGACCTTGTCGATGTCTGCTTCGGAAACGAGGTGATTCGCCAGGGCGTCGGTGACGCTGGAACGGTAATTGTCCAGAAACTGGCTGATGCCCGCTCGAATGCATGCCGCTGCTGCCTCGTTGGTGGTTGCGAACGCATGATGCGAATTCACCAGATTCCGCAACCCGCCGCCATCGGTGCAGATGGCCCCGTCGACTCCCCACTCAGCCATTGCGACGTCCTTCAGCATCGGGTTGATGGTGCAGGGGACGTGATTCCAGGCATTGTAAGCGGCCATGAAGCAGCGCGCTCCGCCCTCTTCAAAGCCCATCCGGAAAGCGACCGAGTAATATTCCCGAAACAGGCGCTCGTCAAAGTTCGACGATGATCTGTCCCGCCCGTCTTCGTTGCTGTTGGCCAGGAAATGTTTTAACAGCGATGCCGTTTGCCAGTACTTCGGATGATCTCCCTGCAAGCCATGAATCATGGCCACCGCCATGGTCCCGTTGAAAAATGGATCCTCGCCGTAACACTCCTCGGTCCGGCCCCAGCGCGGGTCCCGGCCTAGATCGGCATTGGGCGCAAATACAACCAGCCCTCCACGATGCAGGTTTGTGTTCTGATACATGTAACGCACTTCGTAACCCTCAACCGCACCCACCTGCCGAATCGCTTCCGTGTCCCAGGTCTCCCCCATGCCGATCGCCTGCGGAAAAATAGTCGTGGGATGCGGCGATCGACGGCCCCAGTTGCTCGGACCACCCATCGCCTCTCCATGCAATCCTTCGACCGAACTCAGCGGCGGAATTCCCAGGCGCGGCACCCCGGCTCGAAACCGCAAAATCTCCACCTTCTCATCGAGCGTCATCAGCGAGACAGCATTGGCAATCCGCTCCTCCACGGATAAGTCGGGATTTTGAAATGGGTACTGGCCGGCCCCTGCGATGCAGGTGGTCAGCAGCACAAGGAATCCAGGGAACCGGCGGTAATACGCTTTCATTAATCGGTAGGGCCGCGCTGCGCGCGGCCAGCAGGGTATCGGTAGAGTCTGACCCGTTGAATGCTGACATTGGACCCGAACAGCTTGAGGCCGGTTCCATCGAACGTGCTGGTGTGAACCTCGTCCCCGTTCAGGCGCCGGCGCACGGCCAGGTTTGGCCAGGCCGGGCTGGCTTTCGCGAAACTGTGGGAGCTTTTCGCATCCGGAGCAGCCAGTTCATCCACGAAATCGATTCCGATCAACGGCAGAGCCGCATTGGGCTTTGCCTCAAAAAAGATGTCGAGCCCCTTCCCCTCCACCACAAACTCATCGGGACCGGTCTCAATTAGGAGAGCCCCGGCAACGTCGGCGCCCCGCCCGAGTTTGGCCACGATCTTGTAATCGCCGAGAGTGACGTTCTGGTTCGGCATTTCCTTGCTGACCATCACGCCCGCGGTTGTCCCCATTCCCTGATGTTCCAACAGCAGCGGCGCCAGTTCAGACAAAGCAAGGTAGCTCTGGGCCAGCGGCGCGGTGTTGGTCTCGCCGGCGCTGTCGATGCCGAAAGGAGAGAATCCCATCGCGTCGAGCCGCCCCATCGCCCAGAAGACCCGCGCCGCGCCGACGGCGCCGCCCCGCGTCTCGGGGATGAACAGCGGGTTGCCCGACCTGTGGTACAGCTCGCAGATCCACTCGAAGTCCTGCATGTAAATGTCAGGCGCGATTAAATCGATGTGCGGCGCGCCCGCGCGCCAGATGTCCATCACCTGCGGCAATGGGCCGCCGCTGGGATAGGCGCCCGGCCATGCGTAACCCGGCTGCTTGAGCCATGCATTGACATACAACGGCAACGGATACTCCGCCTTGCCCGCCGCGGCGATGTGCTCCACGTACTGCGCGTATTGCCATGACATGAAAATCTCTTCCGGATAATACGACCTGGCTTTCCAATCCTCTTTGTTGATGGTCCCTTTCCCGAAAACTGTTTCCCAGTTACCGGAGCTCCTGGAGCCGTTGGTTTGCCATGCCTCGGCAAGCTCGGGCACCAACCGGTCCCGGTTACTCACAAGGTAATCCATGAGCGCGGAGGGCACCGGCGCGGAAAATGCCTTCTCGGCTGACTCGCTGAAATCGCGCCGCGCATTCAGCACACCCACTTCATTCTCCACTTGAATCATCACCACGGTGTGCCGCTGCCCATCCACCTTGCGCAAATGCCGCATCAGCGCGGCAAATCCCCGCGCGTCGGAATCGCGCGTTTCCGTGCCGAACGTGGACAGAATTTCCAGGTTGCGCCCATGCTCATCCTGGACGCGCGGATACCGCTTCAAATCCCGCTTCACCCACGAGGGCGCGTACGTCGACGCCCCGTTCTTCCAACTGCCGAACCAAAGAAGCACCAGCCGCAGATGATTGTCCCGGGCGCCCTCGAGCATGTCATCCACCAGCGCGAAATCAAACTTGCCTTCGACCGGCTCGACAAGCTCCCACGACACGGCCGCGATCACCGTGTTCAGATTTAGCGCAGCCATGTGCGGCCAGATCGGTTTCATGTTATCCGTCCCGGACGTGCTGGAGTTGTGCAACTCGCCCGCCAGCATCAACAAGGGCTTGCCATCAACGATCAACTGCGTCGCGGTGCCCTGCTTGCGCAGGTGGGGAATGGATTCGACAGCGCTGGCCGTGGCGCTGGCCGTGACGCTGGCGATGCCCAGCGCGAGCAGCAAAAAGAAAAACGCAAATGTTCTAGTCATGAGAGGTACCCTGGGAACCCTCACCCCGGCCCTCTCCCATCCGATGGGAGAGGGAGAATTGATTCACGCGTTGGTTGCAAACCATAGCCTGGTTAAATTCCAAAGCGTTCGAAACTGTTCCCTCTCCCGTCGGACGGGAGAGGGTTAGGGTGAGGGTTTTTCGACGCATGCAACCTCAAAGGGCTTGGGTGTTGATCACCCGCTCACTTTTCCGAAAACGACCGGATGGTCCAGGCCACTTTTCCCGCCAACGGATCGTTATCCAGCTTGAACCCTTCGCCTTTTTTCGAAAGAGTGATCTCGTGCAATTGGTTGTCGGAAGGCAGGCACACCAGCCCTTTGGCTTCCACCTCGGTTTTTGAAAATGCCACCAACTCCAGCTTCGACCAATCCATCTGGGCCGTGGATTGGGCCAGCGCGATCCGGGGAATCGCCGTGCCCTCCCGCACCAGCATCACAATCGGAATTTTGCCGGCTTCAATATGATGCCAGCCGCCGTTGTATAGCTGGCCGGATTGATAATCCACCCACATGCCTGGCGGCAGGTAAACGTTTCGACCGGTGTCATTCTCATGCATCAGCGGAGCCGCCAGGATGCTGGAGCCGAACAGGTATTCGTCATCCACCAGCCATGAGCCCGCATCCTCCGGGTACTCCACAAAGAGAGCGCGCAACATCGGCAGCCCGCGCTCGGAACAATCCTTGGCCTGCGCGTACACGTAAGGCATGAGCACGTACTTCAATTCATCAATGGTCCTGAAATCATCCATGAACGCCGCACTGTAATTCCACGGCTCCTTCGGCGCCGTCCCGTGACAGCGCGTGTGCGACGTCAGCACCCCAAATCCCAGCCAGCGCCGGTACAGATTCTCCGATGCCCGGGCCACGAACCCACCGACATCGTGGCTCCAGAATGAAAACCCGGACAGGCCGAAGGATAATCCGCCCCTCAACTCGGCGGCCATCCCGTCATCGGTGTTCTCGGCATCGCCGCCCCAGTGGATGGGATAGCGCTGGCTGCCGGCCCAGGCGCTACGCGCCCAAATGATATTTTCTCCCGTCACCTTTTTCGTAATGTCACCAACGGCCTTGTTATACCGGAGCGGATACAAATTGTGCTCGTAGAAACCGGTTCGGCCCGATGCGTAGAGACCGTTGGCCGGGGCGGCTTCGCCAAAATCCACCTTGATCGCCCCCACCCCCATCCGCAACAGATTCGCAAGCTTGGCCTGGTACCATTCCACCGTGGCCGGGTTGGAAAAGTCCAGGACCGCATCTTCATACGGAAGGTTGCCCTTCGCGTCTCTGACCACCAGGTTCTTGTCCACCAGCTCCTGGAATAGAGTGTTTTTCGGAACAAAGTACGGAAGCTGCCACAACGAAATCCGGAACCCATCCTTCTTGAGATCCTGGATCATCTTCGCCGGATCCTGGAAGCGAGTCGTCGAGAACTGGTAATCGCACCGCCAGTCGGTTTCAAACCAGCCGGTGTCCAGGTGGATCACATCGCACGGAATGCGATTCTGGCGCAGCCGCGCGGCCACGTCCCGCACCTGCTGTTCGGCCGAATAAGTGCACCGGCTCATCCACATCCCGAACGACCATAACGGCGGCATCGGCGACTTGCCGGTCAGCTTTGTATACTCATCGAGAATTTCCTTCGGCGTTCCCAGGAAGACAAACAGGTCCAGTTCATCATCGCCGACCATCAAGGAATTGACGCCACTAAAGGAATTGCCGAAATCGCATGTGATCGGGGAGCTGGTGTGGAGGAACATGCCGTAACCGCGGTCGCTCATGAAAAACGGGATCGGCTTGTACATGCCCTGGTTTTGAACGCCGTTCGCGTCGTCGGTCCACAGCACCAGCTTCTGGCCGCGCTTGTTCAGGCCGGTGAAGGATTCGCCGCACCCGAATATCTTTTCGCCAGGCGACAGGGTGAATGCCGCGTTGATGCTGCGCGAGTAATCCGCGGCGCGACGCACGAACGAAAACGGCAGAATGGGCGTATACGTCGTCTCATTGTCCACCGCATGGTCGGTCTTGGTAAGCAACCGCCCGCGGGCATCGCGAAATTCCACATGCCAGGGTTTCTCCAAAATCGTCACCGACCCGAATCGGCTCGTGTACTGATGGCCTCCCGCCACCTGGGCGTATCGCCACGAGGAATCCTTCGGCACCGCCCCGGCCAGCATGATCTCCTCGCTTTGCCGGGCAACCTGCGGCCCGCTCGTGAGCCGGATCCGCACCGTCCGCGGAGACACAAAATCGACCGTAAACGGCAACGCGGGATTGGCCGCGTATTCAATTTCCGGAAATTCATTGGGACCGACCGGACGGATCATCGCGAGCATGTTGTCGAACGCCTGGCGGGTGAAGTATTGCGCGCGTTGATAGGTAATCTTTCCAGAATGGGTCGTTGGATCAAATTCCGAAAGCCGGTCGGCGAGGTAATACAGGTCCGAGAAATCCCGGAAATCACCGCTGACATCCACGGGCTCGTTGAGCAAAGGCGGGGATGGATTGGCGGCGGACACGGTCGAGTTGGCGCCGGCGGCGAAGATTCCCAGGAGACTTGTCAGAAAAAGTGTTGCTCGTTCTCGTTTCATGGTCAGATCATTTGCAGGTTGTCCATTCATTGCAAGCACCGGCTGTTCGCGCGTTTGAAACTGTATCGGTCCGGGATCGCACCCCGGAAATTGCAGCGGCGCATCAGAAGACGTCTTTTGAAGCAGATTGTCTTGTCGTCAAAATGAATGATCCGTGGTTAAAATTATCTCGGTAATTTTACCAGAAGCTCCAGCACCGTCTTTGTCTGACCCGGCAAGATCAGTTGAGGCGCAATTTCCGCCAACGGCTGCAAAACAAACCTCCGCAAATGCGCCCGCGGATGAGGCAGCACCAACTCCGGAGTCGCCCTTGTTTCCCCGCCAAAAGCAATCAGGTCCAGGTCAAGCGGACGCGGCTCGTTCAAAATGGTCTTCGGTCTCCGGCCGAATTTCCTCTCGAGATCCTGCAATTTCGCAAGGAACGATTCCGGAGCTTCGTCCGGACCGGGCACAAGACGCACGACCGCATTCAGAAAATCCGGCGAACCCGGCGGGCAATCCACCGGCGCTGATTTCATGAACGAGGATTTCACCAGCGGGACCCTGGAAAAAGCCTGGAGCTGGTTGATGGCCTCCTGAAGAATTTTCCAGGAATCCCCGAGATTGGATCCCAGCGCGACGTAGACGTCAGTTTGAGGGCGTTTCATTTTGCCGGTGCGATTTAAAGAATTCCGGTCGTGTCTATAAAAGCCCGTAACAGCGCTCCCCGCCTCGGAACCCTCACCCGCCCTATCGGGCACCCTCTCCCATCAGACCTGTCCGCCGTAGCTTCAGAGCGAAGGCGGATGGGAGAGGGAC
>DASRKU010000222.1:0-8964 GCA_035648815.1 Verrucomicrobiia bacterium
GCGCAACCTGGAGCAGTACCTGGCCAAGAAAGCCCAGGACATGCTCGAAAAAGTGCTCGGCCCCGGCCAGGCCATCGTCCGCGTCTCCGCCGAAATCAATTTCGATACAATCACCCGCACGGAAGAAAAATACGATCCCGAGGGCCAGGTCATCCGGACTCAGACCAAGAACGACGAAAACCTCGACTCCACAATGTCATCGTCCGGCGGCGGGCCGGCGGGTATTTCCGCCAACACGGCCACGGACACCAACTCGACACAATCGGCCTCGAGCCCTGTCAACAACACGCGAAATCGCAAGACGGTCTCCACGGTTGAGTATGACGTGGGCAAGAGCACCAGCAGCACCATGCAGGCTGCGGGCGGGATCAAGAAGCTCTCGGCGGCAGTCACGGTGGCCGCCCGCATGGAAGGGCAGGGCGCCGACCGGAAAGTGACGCCCCGATCGGCTGAGGAACTGGTAAAACTGCGCCACGTGGTGGAAAGCGCCATTGGGATCGACAGCACTCCCCAAAGCACGCGCGGCGATCAGATCACTCTTGAGGAATTGCCTTTCAACGACCAGTTCGCCGCCGGCGTCACCCAGGAATTGGACCAGCAGCAGAAACACCAGGCATGGTGGGACATGGCCCGCAACGCGGTTTACCCTGTCCTCGCCCTGGGCGCGCTGATCGTTCTCGTGGTGATCTTCAAACGAACGCCGATCCAGGAAATTCCGCTGGGCGTGCCCGTCGGCCGGCTGGTTGGGAACAAAGGATCCGCGGCGGGCAACGGCGATTGGTCGCGCGGCGCTCAGCCCGGGGTTGTCAGCGTCGAAGTGCTCAACCGCCTGGTAAAGGAGAATCCAACCAACATGACCCAGGCCTTGCGTGAGTGGCTCAACAAAAGCCGGTCCCAATCCTGACGCCTATGCCTGCTGTCACTGAAATACCTTCCGATACGGCTTCCGGCGAGGGAAGCGCGCTGAACAAAACGCAGAAACTGGCCGCGCTGCTGGTCATGCTGGGGCCCGAAAGCGCCTCGCAACTGCTCAAACAATTTCAACCCCGCGAAATCGAGGCCATCTCGCGCGAGATGGCCCGCTTCAACCTGATCACCCAGAATCAGCAGGAGGAAATCCTGATCGAATTTTCCGAAGTCGCCATTGAAGCCAGCACCGCCCTGACGGCCGGCATTGATGTAACCCGCAACACGCTGGAAAAAGCCGTCGGCAGCTTCAAGGCAAGCGACATTCTCGGCCGGGTCACTCCTTCCCGGGCGCCGGTGGGCGCGATGCAAAGCATCGCCGACATGGACCCGCGGCATATTTTCAACCTGATCCGCGACGAGCAACCCCAAACCATTGCGTTTATCGTCAGCTATCTTTCTCCGGAGAAAGCGGCGCAGTTATTCCTGCTGCTTCGCCCCGAGCAGCGCGACAAAATCATTGAACGCCTGGCCACGCTGGCCCCGACTCCGGTCGAAGTGGCCGAACGGGTGGTGGACGTGTTGAATGCCAAGCTGGGCATCAAGCAGACCCGGGCGCTTTCGCAGACCGGCGGCGTCACCCCGGCGGCGGACATTCTCAACGCGATGGACAAAACCATCAGCCGCGCCCTGCTCACCAGCATCGAGGAGCGCAATCCCGAGTTGTGCCAGTCCATCCGAAAGAAAATGTTCACCTTCGAGGACCTGCTGCAGCTCAATTCGCAGGCCATTCAGCGGATCATGCGCGAAACGGATATGCGCGACCTGGCGCTCTCGCTCAAAAAAGCCAGCGACGGCCTCAAGAAACTTCTGCTGTCCAACATTTCACGCCGGGGCGCCGAAGCGGTGCAGGAGGAAATGTCCATGCTCGGCTCGGTCAAATTGCGCGATGTGGAAGCCGCCCAGTTCCGGATCATCGATGCGGTACGCAAGCTGGAATCGGAAGGGGAAATTGAACTGGATCAATCCCGCGGGGGCGAAAATGAAATCGTATAAAACGATTGCGCTGGTTCACGGGGTGCGCGACATCCGCCTGGGGTCGGTGGTGACGCCGCTGGATCCGGAGCAGCGCCGGCTGCACGGCGAAAAGGATGCCTACGCCCGCGGTTTGCAGGACGGCGAGAAGGCCCTCGGCCAGCAGCTCATGCAACAGCGCTCCGAGCTCCTGGAATTGCATCGCGGAGTCGTGGAATCCCTGGGCGCAGTGCTCCCAAAGCTGGCGCTCGAAAGCGAGCGGGCGCTCATTGAATTGGCGATTGAAGCGGCTCGAAAGGTCGTCGCCGGTCTGCCCATCGAGCCGGCCATGATCGAAGCGGTCCTGCGGGAAGCCCTGGGCCAGATCGAAGACAATGCCGAGATCACCGTTCAACTTCATCCCGAAGATCTCGCGCTGCTGCGCAAGCATGACTCTCCCATCCTGGAAGGCGTTCCCGGAAGCGGCCCTCTGCGGTTCACCCATTCTTCCGAAGTGACTCGCGGCGGCTGCATCCTTCATACCCGGTTCGGAATGTTGGACGCCCGTCGGGAAACCAAAATCGAACAACTTCGCCAAACGCTTCCGTCATGAACCCTGAAGATCAACACTCCAGCGCTCATCCCGCGGCGGCCGGTCCCGCAGTGGTGCCGTCTGGTGTCCCCGCTGGCCCCGGCTCTTCGCTCATCGCCTCCTTCATTCGCGAGGTGCGGCAGGCGCGTGTCACCGAAACCTACGGGCGGGTCGCGCAAGTCATCGGACTCGTGATCGAATCCGAAGGCCCCATTGCCTGCGTCGGAGAAGTCTGCCGGATCGAATCCGCGCGCCACGACGGCGAGACCCTGGCCGAGGTGGTCGGGTTCCGAAATCATCATTTGCTCCTGATGCCCCTGGGCGAATTGCGAGGCATACACCCGGGCAGCCAGGTGATCGCCACCGGGGCGCCCCTGCATATGCCCGTCGGCAATGCCCTCCAGGGCCGGGTCCTCGACGGCCTCGGCCGGCCTATTGACAGCAAAGGCCGCATCGCCTGCGACCATGCCGTCGATCTGAATCTTCGCCCCCCGCACCCCTTGCGACGGCAGCGGATCGACCACGGATTTCAAACCGGGATCAAGACCATTGACACTTTTATTCCGTGCGGCCGCGGCCAGCGCCTGGGCATCTTCGCCGGAAGCGGCGTCGGAAAATCCACCCTGCTGGGCATGATGGCCTCGCAAGCCGAGGCTGATGTCAACGTCATCGCGTTGATCGGCGAGCGCGGGCGTGAAGTCCGGGAATTTCTCGAACGCGATCTCGACGAAGTGGGCCGCCGGAAATCGGTTGTCATTGTCGCCACGTCCAATGAACCGGCGCTGCATCGCGTCAAAGGCGCATTTCTGGCGATGGCCATCGCCGAATTTTTCCGCGACTCGGGCCAGAATGTATTGCTGATGATGGATTCGGTGACGCGGCTGGCAATGGCGCAGAGGGAAATTGGTTTGGCTGTGGGCGAGCCGCCCACGACTCGGGGCTATACGCCCTCGGTTTTTTCGCTCCTGCCGCAATTGCTCGAGCGGGCCGGGACCGGGGAGCAGGGATCCATTACGGGGCTGTTTACGGTCCTGGTGGAAGCCGACGACATGAACGATCCCATTGCTGACGCAGTGCGCTCGATTCTCGACGGTCACATCGTCCTGACGCGGGAGCTGGCGACGCAAAATCATTATCCGGCAATCGATGTTCTGGAGAGTGTCAGCCGGCTGAATCGGGATCTGCTGACACCTCAGCAACTGGAGCTGGCGTCGGCTGCGCGGGAGCACATGGCTGTTTACCGCAGGAACCAGGATCTTATCAATATTGGCGCCTACCCGGCGGGGAGCAATCCGCTGATTGACCGTGCCATTGCCTTGCATGAGCCGTTAAACCGTTTTCAACGACAGGCGATTCGCGAGGGTTTCACTACAGCCCAGAGCTGGTCCTTGCTTGCCGAAACCGCCGCATTGACGCCGACGCTTCCGAGTCCATCCACTCAATCACCCAATCACCGTCTATGAAAACAATGCGCCCTTCCCAAGCCACCCGCGCGTTTCGCGAACAGAAGCCGGGAATCAACCAGACCTGCCAAAGCGCTTTGCGGGCCTGCGAATCCGCGGCGGCCAAAGTCCAGGAGGCCGGCAATGAGCTGGCTACATCCTGGACCGCCCTCTGCCATGAGATTTCCACCGGCGTGTCCTCGACCGAAATCCTGCGCAAGCGCGCCTGGTGCAATGTGCTGGAACTCCGGTTGAAAGAACAGGCGCAAGCCCTGGAACAGGCGCGTCACGGCGTGGACATGGTCTGGGAAGATTTGATGCTGAGCGCCCGGGCCCGCGAGCTGTTCAGCCGTCTTCTCAAGAAGAACGACAACGAAGCGAGCGCCAACCCGGACAGCCTTCCGTTGCTGGCGCGGACAGCTTCGGCCATCGCCGCCGCGCACCGGCGCGCGGCTCCCCTGAAAAAATCCATTTGACATGAAACCCTTTAAATTCTCCCTGCAATCCATTCGCATTCTGCGCGAGCAGAAAGAGCGCACGGCCCAGCAACGTTTTGCCGACGCCATGCGCGCCTGCGAGGAAGCCGCGTTCCACCTGCAGAAGGCCAGCGACGAGCTGGCATCAGGCTGGTCATCACTTTGCGAAGAGCTCAGTGCGGGCGTGACCGCGACCCGCCTGTCCCGGACTCGCTGCTGGTGCGATGTGCTGGAGTCCCGCCAAAAGGAAGGTTCCTCCGCGCTGGACGCGGCGCGACGCTGCATGAACGCCGCCTGGCGCGAAATGATGGCCGCCACCCGCGATCGCCAGGTGCTGGACTCCTATCACGACAAATGCCGGCGCTCTTACAACCGCGACGCCCAGCGGGAGGAGCAGAAAAGGCTGGATGAACTCGGGATTCGGCGCGCAGCCGCTCCCGGCATGTTCCCGACGGCGCCGCGACTTGCGAAGGGCCGGTTATGACGCGCTTGCTGCAATCCTCCTGGGCAACGGCGCTGTTCGGCTGCGTCGTTTACCTCGCCGTCACCGCTGCGTTGATGGGGCCTGGAAAGTTTCAAGGGCTGCGCGTAGTCCTCGAACAGGCCAAGACCGCGGCGCTCCCGGAAGGGCCTTCCTGGAAATATCGCAACCCGGAATTTGATCATTGGCTGGAGGAATTGACGCGGCAACGGGAATCGCTCGCGCTCCGCGAACAGCAATTGCAGGAATTGCAAACCCGGCTCCAGGCCGAACGACAGGAGCTCAACAACGCCACGCAAACCGTCGCGCGGCTCCAGGCCGATTTCGACAGGAACGTGGTCCGGATCAAAGACCAGGAAGTCGATAACCTCAAGCGACAGGCCAAGGTGCTTTCAGGGATGAGCCCTGACGGCGCGGCCGTTGTTCTCAGGGAAATGGCCGACGATGAAGCCGTGCGCATCCTTGTCACCATGAAAGCGGACGAAGCAAGTGTCATCCTGGAAGCATTCAGCAAAACCGGCAAAGCGGAAGCCCGCCGCGCCGCGGAATTCACCGAAAAAATGCGCCGCGCGCTGCCGCCCGAATCCGCAACGCGTGCACGAAATCCATCCTGATGCAAAAGATCGAACTGGCACCACAAGGGAACGACCCGAGCCTTTCACCCGCGTCAGAATTGTGGAATGAACCCGGGCGCGAGAAGGGTCTCTCCGAACAATTCGAATCCGTCATGGGCCGGACGCTGGACTCACGCCGGGATCATCCGGACGATGCCGGTGCCTCCGACAAGCTGCCCGCGCAAAGGCACAAGACGCGCAGCAGATCAAAAACCGCGTCGCCGCAAGCTCCGCAAGTAATCGATTCACCGCTGCAAGCGGTGGTGCCGAAGCCACTGGCCGCGCCGGCCCGGCCCGATGCGGGTGTTGAAAGTGTTTCTGCCGCGCCCTCGGCCGCGGGCGCAGGCGAGACCGAAAAGTTGCCCACAACCGGTTCCGGTGAGACGGAAAGTTCGGGAGTGCTTCCGACGCTGCCGCCCCAGCTTGCGCCTTCAGAGAAACCGGCAGGTCCGGCTGTTCCGCCGGATCCGAACAAAGCGCTGGAGGAGAGTTCGCCTGAATTGGCGGCTGATGCGGATCAGCCGATCGCGGGAACTCCGGTGATTTCCATCACATTTCCCGGCCAGACACAGCGGGTCAAATCTTCCGATGCCGACGCCGGAGCGGGAAAACTTGCCATGCCTGGAATCAACCCGGATCCGGGTGAACAGGTTAGTGGCATATCCAGTGCTCAACAGTTTATGGCCATGCAAAAAGCGGAAAAAATGAACCAACCCTCCGGGGCAACAGAGCAGAATTTGCCTGTTCCTCCTGCAGGTTTTACCAGTGAGGAATTGACGGCGAAGATTTTGCATTCGGCGAGTTCCTTTGCGCGGCATGATTCTTCCGCGTCCGGCACAGCGATCGATTCCATGAGCGCACCCGCCGCCAGCGCGTCCGAACCGGCCACCTCAGCGACCTCGGTGGCGCAATTGGCAGCGGAGTCACCGCTGCGTTCGGTCGAGCGAATGCAGGACCTGGTTTCGGTGAACGCCTCAAAGCTGCGCGATTCCGGCGCGGATTCCTTGGACGTGGTGATCAAGCCAGGTCCGGGGATGCAGATGTCGCTGAATTTGCAAATGCGCGACGGCATGGTCGATGTGCGGGCGACGCTCCATCAGGGAGATTTTGAACTTTTAAACCGGCATTGGGGCGAGCTGCAGCAGCAGTTGGAATCGCGCGGTGTCCGGATGTCCCAACTCGTCAGCAATAATGCATCGAATCCATCGACCGGGGGCGGCCCGAATTCGTTTCAAGCGCCCAGCCGCCAGAAGGAACAGCCGGAGATGTTGAAAGCGGGCGAGCCTGCCGAATTTGCCATGAACTCGTCAACCAGGCCGGGGCCTGTGAGGTCCCTGAAGACCTCTCGAGGCTGGGAGTCCTGGGCCTGAAATTTAATTTATGCAAGTCAACGCCACATCCAACGTCACTGCCGGTTCGACCGCCGCCGATAGCTCCAGTTCGACCGACAAAACTCTGTCGCAGGCCGACTTTTTAAAATTGCTGGTGGCCCAAATGACATCCCAGGACCCATTGAATCCGACGAGCAACCAGGATCTGCTTTCGCAAACCGTCCAACTGAGCACCCTGCAATCCAACACGAGCCTGCAATCGATCATGACACAATTGCAGAGCAGCCAGGGACTCAACCAGGCAGATGCCTTGCTGGGCCACAATGTGACGGTGCAAGCGAGCGCGACAACCACCGCTCAAGGGGTGGTCAGCAGCATCGACGTGGGCTCCGGCACCCCGATGATTGTGGTCGATGGCGTTTCGTACGGTCTGGACAAGGTGCTTTCGATTTCAAACTCAACCCAAACATCAACTCCGTAACCCTCAAAACAAAGATCCATATGCATGGCTTGATCAATTCCAATCGTATGCACATGCCTCTGTATGAAAACAAAATCGGTGGCATTCGAAAGAAACTCGCCAGAGCCATGGTGGGGTGTACGGTGGATCTGTTGGACGAGAGGCACACTGTCGCCCATGGAGTCGTGACGGGTATTCTCCTCACGGCCGGGACTCCCAAGATTATTGTCAATGGTCAGCGCTACGGCATGGAGCAGGTGCTCACGGCCACGGCGGCATCAATTCCTTAAAGTTCATTCATCTCAAACTCATATTATGATTGGTTCGTTTCAAACCGGTGTCAGCGGGCTCCAGGTATTCCAAAAGGACCTGGAGGTGATCGGCAACAACATCGCCAACGTGAATACGGTGGGTTACAAGAGCTCGCACATGGAGTTTCAGGACGCTCTCAGCGCAAGCCTTGTCACGGGATCCAATCCGATGCAGGTCGGCACTGGCGTTTCCACAGCGGCGATCAATACCTCCTACACCGGCGGCCCAATCAATCCCACCGGCAACACGAACGACCTGGCGATCAGCGGCGCCGGTTTTTTCCTGCTGAAGGATGTTTCGAGCAATGCGAATTACGTCACGCGCGACGGCCAGCTTGGGCTGGATGGCGCAGGATTCGTGGTGACCAATTCAGGCATGCGGGTGCAGGGATACACCGGGCCGGGCCCTTACACATCGGCCAGCCCGATTGGCGATATCCAAATCAATGATGCGGCTGCCATTGCAGCCCTGAACAACACCACCAGTCCCGCTCCAAGCCTTGTGTCCTACAGCATTGATTCGCAGGGCCAGGTCAATGCGCGAATGAGTGATGGCACGAGCGGAGTGATCGCCCAGTTTGTGCTGCAAAACTTTACCAATCCCCAGAGCCTCATCAAGCAGGGGAACAACGTGTATGCCTTTTCGCCTTCCGCCGGCCCGCTCGCCGTTGCCGCCGCCCCGACCACCGGCGGGCTCGGACAGATTTATGCCGGCGCCCTCGAAGGCTCCAACGTGGATCTCAGCGTCGAGATGACATCGATGATCACGGCTCAACGCGCTTTCGAGGCTAACGCAAAAATTGTCACCACCACTGACGAGGTCCTTCAGGACCTGGTGAACCTGAAACGATAAAGCCATGGCTGCAACCAAAACTGAAACCGCTTCTGCCCCCGAGGCAGGCGCCGCCGCCCCCGGTGCTGCCGCGACGCCGGCGCCCGCCGCGCCGCCAGCTCCTGGCGGCGGACTCAAACCGTGGCTCCCATTGGTCATCACTGTCCTGGTGATGCCGGTGCTGGCTTACGCCATGACCGCCTTTGTCCTCGTCCCCCGCGTCCAGAAGGGCCTGGGATTAAACAGCCCCGCCGCCGGCGCCGAGACGGAAAAAAAGAAAGGGCCCGCCAGCGCCAAGAAGGATTCCGTGACGATGAACAAGCTGCTCGTCAATGTCTCCGGGACGATGGGCGCCCGATACCTGCTCGTCAGCCTTTCCCTGGTCGGCACCGATCCGGAGTTTAAAACAAAACTGGCCGACGCGGAATCGCAGTTGCGCGATATGGCTTGCGGCGCGCTTGCCTCGAAAACGCTCGCTGATCTTGAAAAGCCCGGGGCCCGCAAC
>DASRKU010000223.1:0-5947 GCA_035648815.1 Verrucomicrobiia bacterium
GCGCATGACGCTCGCCGGCCTGAATCGGTTCCAAACGCTGACTGGCAGTGATCCGTTCGATCTGTTCCGCGCCGACGCCATGGGGCCGCACTTGGTCGAGTTCTTCTGGGCGCTCGCATCGGTGGACCATGCCGACCTGGACCTCGATACCGCCTGGCGGACATTCACGCCGGGTTCTCTTTTATCATTGCACGCCGAGATGGCGGCGAAGGTGCAGCCAACCAGCAAACCAAACTAACTTTATGAGTAACGCGACCGTTGGCAGTCTGAACATCGAAGTGCAGATGTCCTTGAACAAGATTCAGGGGCAGATGGATGATTTGACGCGCAGCGTCAAGTCCCACAACGCGGATATGAACTCTAGTTGGGCGAGCGCGCGTAAGTCAGTGGGTTCGGTTATGGACGATCTGCCGATGGTTGGGCTTAAGCTCGCGGTCGGCGGGGAGGGAATGCGCCGGGTGTTTTCGCTGATCCGCGCGGAAGTAATGTCGGTCATCAACAACATCGAAAACATTCCTGGCGTCCCTGGTGAGACCGTGGGCAGCATCATGCGGATGAAAGATGAGCTCCATTCCGCCCGTGGAGAAATTGATACGTGGATTGCTGGCGGAATCGCTTATTTTTCAGATTTCGCAACCGCAGTTGGCGCAGGGGCGGCAGCTGTTATTGATCCGATAAACCGGGAGAAGTCCGCTATTCTCGCCCTCAATGTGGCAATGGGAAACTTTGGGGCACTTTTTGATGATCCGATAAACCTGGAGACTGATGCGCTTTCCAAACTCTTGAGCGTTGACGATGCGTTGCGCGCCAAAGACCCCAGCTATGACGCCAAGGTGGCAGCGGCGAGGCTCCAGCTTGTTGATGCAACACAGAAACTAACCCGCGCAGGGATGGATCAGGCGGCGCAGATTGCCGATCTTCGGGCTGAGGCCGAGCGCTATGACACGTTCGCACACGCGACCAACACCAGCCAACTCGCAGGTATCGAGGCCATCACCAAGGCGCAAAATCTCCGCTCAGAGGCCGATAAGATGGCGCTGAATAATGCCACGAAGATTGCGGCAGCACAGAACCAATTAGCCGAGGCCGCCCAGAAGCTGGTTAATGCCGGGACTGACCCGGCTGGCCAGATCACCAATCTTCTTTCTGAGGCCGCGCGCTACGACGCATTTGCCCAGGCGAGTGGTGCCAGCCAACTGGACCGCATTCATGACGAAACCAAGGCATATGATCTTCGGGCTGAAGCTATCACCAAGGCGCAGGAACTCCACGCTAAAGCCGACAAGGAGGCTCTGGAGCTCCAAAAACAACTAACTGCGGCGCAGGATCAGTCGGCCGACGCATACACAAAAATGATCAATCGCGGGGTGCTGCCTCGCGACTTATACGATTCTCTTCAGGAAAATGTCTCATCCGCGGAAACGGCCTACAACAAGATTTTCGCCACGGATGCCACGCCAGCGGCACAAATTAAGGCGAATAAAGACCTGGCCAAATCTTATGATGAAATGGAGCCGGTGATGGGGGCGCTGACGAGGGACTCTGAGCAATGGCTGACAGAATCCGAGACGGGCGCAGAACGATATACGGAGGCATTAAAGAACATCAACAAGGAGGCGTCAATCTTCGCGGACTTCGCTCCGCACGCGGCGGCAGCGGCCGAGAAGGCGTGGGAAACGCTAACCCCGGTAGGCAAGGAAATGACTTCAATTTGGAGTAATTTCAGCGATGCGTCTTCGGCGGCGTTTGCGGAAATGCTGGTCGATGGCCGGTCTTCGTTTTCCGATCTCGTGAAGACCGTCGAGAAGGCGCTTATCGAAATGGCCGTCAAGCTTGCGGTGATCAACCCGATCCTCAAAGGCGTTTTTGGCGGTGCTGGCGGAACTAGCAGCCTGGAGACGGTGGGGATTGGTAGTATGCTTTCTGGCCTCATGGGCTTCGCGAGTGGGGGCCGCCCCGAGGTGGGTCAGCCGGCTGTTTTCGGGGAGAAGGGCCCCGAGTTATGGATTCCCGACAGCGCCGGTACGGTGATTCCCAACAGTGCACTTACTTCCGGCAATGGCAGCGGCCTTGTCGGTGGCGGAGGTGCCGGCGGTTTGACGGTTGTGTATAACATCACTTCCGGTGTCACGAAAAATGAGCTTGGCCCGATCCTGCAGATTCACGCGCAGAAGGTCTATGCCGACATTGTGAACAAGGGCCTGCGTGGCGGCACGCCAGCGCGATTGTTGGGGAGATGAGGGCCGGCGCATCGTGCACGGCAGTCCAAATTAGGACGCTATCCGGGCGGCCTTTTGTTTGGCAGGGGATCGCCGGGCTTGTGCGCCGGGTGTTGTGCATTGCCCCATGCTGCACGATCTCCGGCCAGCACAGGTGCCGGGCGAACCAGCAGGCCGCCGTGTTTTATTCATGGGCACGGTGGCCTGCTCAATTTCACAGATGACTGAATCAGCCGGAACACTGGCCCGCAGACTGGGCTTTCGATTGCGTCCAGCCGGGCGCGTTTCGAGAGACGTACCTGTAAAGCAACTACAGCGTGAAATCGCCGAAGCGTTTGCCCGATGGGAACAGCGGCAGGCGTTGAAAATGCAGAGGACCGACTCCACCAAATGAAAACCCTCATTCCTAGTATCCTCGGCCGCCGTCGGTTTTCGCAACCGCGATTCGCGCTTTTAACTCATCGGCAGGAATCTCCGCCAGCTTCTGCGCTACGTGAGATTGCTTTTCAGTGATGCCGATCTCTGCGAGTGTTGAACCCCCTTCCCGCCCGGAAGGAGTTTTTCCGGGCCTGCCGCCTTCGTTCTTCGGCATCACCTTCAGGAACTCGCCCATCTGGCGTTTCGCCCGGCTCGCCGTAAAAGAACCGGTGCTGGTGTCGGCGACCGTCGAAAAGTCTCAGGCGTTCGCGGTCAAGCTCGACCGCGCAGAAGCGGAGCTCCTGGTTCTGCCCGAGCGGGTGCACGTCGAGGGCATCGAGGCTATCGATTCCTAAACACTTGGGCCGGATTCTGGCCCCGGCCCGAAAATGGCCGCGCTGTGGGTTTTCTCGTTTTCCCCACGGCGCGGCCTAACTCTTTTGTCTTGCCCCGCCGGCCTGATCTGGCAGGCTGTAGGCGTGAACTCTTGTTCATGCGCCGTAGGAAGCGCACCAACAGCGAACAGACAATTGCAGCCGCATCGAACGCGGGAGGGCGCTTCGCTGTGCCCAATTCCTACCCCGCCAGTAGGTGCGGCTGCTCTGTTTGGAGAAATATGAAAAATAGCAATGTCAAAATCAACATCACTGATTCGACGGATGGGGCAGTACTTGGCACCATAGATCCGGCCTTTGGCGGGACTCTGGACAACATCGCCCGGCAACAAGGAATCCCGCTCAAGGCGCTCTTATACGTTTTGCTGTTCGCTGGCCTAGCCAAGCAGGAGAAGGGATTCGACCTCATGCAAGCAGTCCAGTTGTTGCGCGAACACAAAGTCCGAAGCAAGAAAGCCTTTGGGCTGCTTACTCGATTAATCCCGGTCAAGGCCTGATCCGTTGGAGAAATCAACCCAAACGAAAGGCCCGCCATGGGACGCAACAGAAGGATTGACCCCGCAGTCGCCAAGGCTGCCGCGGCCGATATGGCCGCATTTGACGCCAACCTAGATGCCGATTTGAAGGCCCGAGAGGACGAACGTGCGGCAGCAGCAGCAGACAAGGCTGAGGCCGAGCGGTATCGGCGCGATTCCCGCGCGGCCGTGGCACAATGCGCTTCTATCAACGGGCACGCCGATGCCTACAGGGCCACGTTTGCTATCGTGAGATCGGACGCTCCATTGCCACCGGCAACGCAGCCAGAGCCGGGCGCAAGGCGGTGGACTGAGGCCGAGGAAAACGAGATGCACCAAGAGCAGGTCGCTGCGCGGTTGGCGCGTTTTGGCGACAAGGCCGGAAAACATGGCGCGCTGGCGACGACCCGCGTGTCGGTTGTGCTCCGCGTTTTGAAATATGGCGTGTACGACTCGCTGCAGGAGATGGCGGTGCGGAACGGCACGACCGTTTCCGCGCTGATCATCCAGGCATCAACGATCCTGGCGCGAGTTGACCCGGACAGGTACCACGAGGCCATGACCGGCCTTGCACAGTACGGACCGAAGACACACGGCGCATGATCATTCAGCCCCGCCATTGCCCGGCGGGGCTGAATGTTTGGCGGGAGTCGCGGTCGGCAATAAACTCCTTAAAACCCCATTCCTATGAATGCACCGATTCTCGCCGATGCCGAGGTTTTCGCCGGCTTCGGAGTCCTGCTGATAATCGCCGGGCTGATCTTTGCCTTGGTCTGGATCTGTTTTCCCGTTCACCGTTTCGAGCAAACTCAGCAGGCTGATCGAGCTGGCGGAGTATCAGGCGAGATTGCTTGAAACGATCGCCAAGAACACCGCAGGGCCGGAAGACGAACGAATAGAGGCCCCGCCGGCGGTTCGGAAGCCGGATGACGGCTGGAAAAAGACGCTGAGGGGAGGTTGAGCGGGCCACAAAGGAAGTCGGCGCGGGCCGTCCTATGGTTCAGACTGCCCGATCTCCGGCCGGCGCGAAGATGGAAGCCGGCGGAATCGGCCGGGGGGCTATCCTGGCCGGCTGCCTCAGAGGCCCGCCAGCACCGCGCCCCGGGTTTTTTGTGCTCGCTAAATCCCATAATAGCGAATTAGCAAGGATTGTGAACAGCAAGGAAACCCCCGGCATTCCGGCCGGGTATCTCGTGGCAGAGATCACCGCCTGCCAGAATGGGGTTGTTACCCTTTGGCGCAGTCCGGACGGGAAAAACCACGCCTGGACCTTTGACGGCCCAATCCGCAACGCGCTGGAGCGGTTCGCCCGGCGCCACGGCGTCACGTTTGACACGGCCGCCCGCGCGCTGGCCGAGACGGGGTTTGACTGGATGCGCCGTTAAACGCTCGGAGCATCGCGAGTTTATTGTTGGTATTGAACCTCGCCGAAGTAGAATGGACCGTTCGTCACCTGACGCCCGTCGGCCGATTTCGTGCACCGGGAGCCAGATTCAAGCCATCAAATCTTAACCTCAGCAGTTACCCCATGAGATCCATATCCGTTCTTCTTGCGTTTGTACTCCTAGGCATTACTGGTTGCACCTCCGTCCAGGTTCGTCCGGCGGCCGCAGAGCAAGCGATTAGAGCCGTCGTTATTCGTGATAACCCTAAGGTCGTTGTTCGTGATTTCGTTGACGTGCTTGTGGCAGGGTTCGCTCGGCATGGAATCAGTGCGAAAGTCGTGCCACCGGAAACCGAATTGAAAGACCAGTATGTTGTGACCTACGTGGCATATCGGAATTGGGACATGGCTCCTTATCTCTGTGATGCTACGATCAGCATTGAAAAGAACGGGGCGATAATCGCTACGGGCGAATACCACTTAAGGGGAAAGGGCGGGCTTTCGCCTGCGAAGTGGAATGGCACCAAGTCGAAGATGGATCCGGTAATCGACCAAATGCTCCAGAATTTTAGGTAACTGAAGGCGGGCGAGAAATGTCGCCATCCCATCTAACCCCCTTCCGCTAATTGGCAACTTCAGGCAAGCTGGCCTCGTGAGTATAGGCTCTGCGCGCACGCTGGCAGCGAAGGAGCGTTGCGGAAAGCAGTCATGGAATGAGCTGGAACTCGCGCCGGAAGCCGTGCCGCGGACGATCCTTGGGCGGTTGGTGAAGGAGGGGCGGGCCGAGGTGATCGCCTGATTGGCGGCCGTGCGCTGCTCAGGCTTCACCCAAAACGCTGTTGATAGGCTTCCGGAAGCTCTATAGAATATAGGCATGGCAAATCTCATTCGTCTCTCCAACCGCTTCTCGGTTAACCTCGATCAAATTTGCACGGCGCATCTCGACGACAGGCAGAGTCTTGTGGTGAACTTCACAAGTGGGGAAACCCACACCTTCGTCCGCGAAGAAAAGCAGGC
>DASRKU010000224.1:0-6275 GCA_035648815.1 Verrucomicrobiia bacterium
CTCGGAACTGATCAGACTCCTCACGCCACCGCCCCCGACCAACACCCCGCCCGCGGAAATGAAAGGGAAGGGCGAAGTCCGAAGTGCGAAGGACGCAGTGCGAGGTTCGTCTGTGCCTTAAGCCGGGCCTTAAGCCGAAGCCGGGATCGACAGTCGACGGGAACATCCCACGTTCAAGACGACGAACCTTGAACTTAAAGCATGGGGACGAGCCGTCCCCACTCCGAAACCTCGTCCTTCGCACTTCTCACTTCTCACCTTCTTCTAGGCTCCCATGCCTTCCTCGAAGGATCCTGCAGCGATGGGGAAACACAGATTGTCCCGCACAAAACGGATCCCGGCCGCGCTGGTTGCGTCGGTTTCACGATACGCACTTTCCGCTTCGACGACCAGCGGCGCGGTGTCGCGGCGCATCACCTTGCAATACCGCTGAGGATAACCCGAGTGAATCATCAGTTCGGCGTAGCGGATCAAGTTCAGGTCGCCCGATGAAATATCCACAAACTGCATGCCGCGTTTCTGCCATGCCGGCTCCATTTTGCGCAAGGCCTGCCCGGGGCGGATCACGAAATTCTTGACGTGACAGGCGTAAATGCGCGGCGCGACTTTCAGGAACCGGGTCTCCCAGCTTTCTCCCTCCCAGCAATGGGATGGATCGGCGTTCACCGCAAGACAAGCGTCCCCGTCGCAAATGTCGACCAGCAATTTGAAATCGTCGCCGCACATCGCCGCCGTGCCCGGATGAATTTCATGCGCCAGGAATAACCCCAGTTTGCGGGCGTGCTGCCGCAGCCTTGAGGTCTTTTTGACAAAGCGCTCCTTCCCCTCCTCCAATAAATCGTAATCCGCCCCTTTCCAAAATCCCCACGGATAACCTCCCGCCAACTCCAGTCCAAACGCCGCTCCCCAGAACATCGGCACAACCTTCACGCCCAGTTCCATGCAAAGATCCAGCAGGTTGATCAAGTACTCTTCAGCCCATTTCTCAATTTCCACCGCCGATTTGCCGGCCATCGCCGGAGGAAGAAACGGCCGCACTGTGGGGCTTCCAGTCCACGCGGTCGTATGAACCCAGAAAGGGCAGTGCGCCGATATCCCATCCAGGCTGAGCTTTGCATCGGCGAAAGCATTCTTGATCTCCTTTGCCGATTTGAAGCCGTTGCCGTCCTGGAGCATGTAGTTGGAGGGTTGCGCGCCGGCCGCTCCCGATGCCCTCGCAAATTCCAGAAACTCGTTGAGTGTTTTCGCGCCGTGTTGCGCGCCTTCGATGCTCGAATGAAATACAGGTCTAGCCACAATCTTTTAGAAGTTGAACGTTATCCGATCCACACAACGCGAGGAGCAATACCCGGCCCGGCAGACAAAAGCAAACGCATTTGAAGGAGTGGGGACGGCTCGTCCCCGCGAAGGAATGGTTGAACATCCAACAAACCAACATCCAACAACCAATGCTCAAGCCTGAGTTATCGAACCCAGAACAACTTTGCTCCAATCAGGATTCAGCGTTCAACAATACTGCCTGGGAATTGGATGTTGGGTGTTGGTTGTTGGATGTTCGGCTTCCAACCCCCTAGGGGACGAGCCGTCCCCGCCCCTGCCCTCAGACTTGCCGCAATGCCCATTCTCAGCCACGTTCATCGCACCCGCAGCATGGAAACGTTTTTTGACACACACGCTCACCTCGACGATCCGGCATTCTCCAACGACCTGCCCCAGGTCGTCGAACGCGCACGCCTGGCCGGTATCGACACAATCATCGCAATCGGCACCGACATCGAAAGCAGCCGTCGCGCCCTAAGGATCGCGGAAACATTTGAGTCGGTTTACGCCGTTGTTGGCTGGCACCCGTCCCAGGCGCAAGAGGCCCCGGAAAACGTTCGGACGATCCTGCGCGAACTCGCGGGCCATCCCAAAGTCGTCGGGCTGGGTGAAACCGGGCTGGATTACCATCGGCTCCCGGGAAATGAGCCCGGGGCGGAGCCGCTGGCGAACGA
This sequence comes from Verrucomicrobiia bacterium, assembly GCA_035648815.1. Classification (GTDB taxonomy): domain Bacteria; phylum Verrucomicrobiota; class Verrucomicrobiia; order Limisphaerales; family BOG-1460; genus DASRKU01. Next base: position 1,995 of record DASRKU010000224.1, read on the forward strand.
GAAGATTCGAGCGCGGCAAGGCTGGCTCTTCCGCGAGCACCTGGAACTTGCGGCCGAGCTGGGGTTGAACTGCGTGATTCATCAGCGCGACGCGCTGGAGGATGCGATTGCGCAATTGGAACCCTTTGCCGATCGGGTGCGCGGGGTCTTTCATTGTTTCGCCAATGACGCAGCCACGATGCGGCGCATCCTGGCAATGAATTCAATCGTGAGTTTTACAGGGATTGTCACCTTCAAGAATGCTCAGAATGTGCGGGACACATTGGCGGCCACTCCCCTGGACAAACTGATGCTGGAAACCGATTCTCCCTACCTCGCGCCCGTGCCGTATCGCGGCAAGCGCTGCGAACCCGCCTGCGTCAAGGAAACATCCGAAACGGTTGCGCGGGTGAAGGGATGCTCACCCGCTGAACTCAGTGCCGCCACCTGCGCCACAGCCCGCGAGTTCTTCCGCCTTCGCTAAAGCTACGGCGGACGAGTCCGGCACCCTCTCCCAGACCCTCACCCGGCCTCCGGCCACCCTCTCCCATCGGATGGGAGAGGGATGGGGTGAGGGCGGCTTCCTCTCGACCCTCGACCCTCGACTCCCGTTCGAGCTACGTCAGCGCCTCGGCCAGGACCTCCACGATGTGGCGCGCGCGCATTCGGGTAAGATGTGCGATTTGCTGCCGGCAACTCGCGCCGGCCGCCACGACGAGCGTGCCATAGGGAAGTCCATTGATTTTTTCCACCAGCGGCTTTGCCACTTCAAGGGACAGATCGTATTTGGAATCCAGCATCCCGAAGCCGCCCGCCATCCCGCAGCATCCGGTTCTCAAAAAACTCACCTTGCAATCCGGCAAACGGGTCATCAACCGGTGCAGGTAGGCCGGGTTGGTCAGAGCCTTGGCGTGGCAGTGCGCGTGAATGGCGACGTACTCGGGCACAATTTCAAACCGCAATGCTTCCGGTTCCCGGCGCAGCAAATCGTCCAGGAACTGTTCGATCAGCCAGCTCCGGGCCGCAATCTGCTCGGCACCGGGAAGCTTCAGTTCGCGGTAATCCTCGGCAAACATCGAATAGCAGGAAGGCTCCAGGAACAAAATCGGCACATCGTTGCCAGTCTCCGCCAGCAACGACAGATTGTGCTGCCCCAGCCACATCGCCTTCGTCAGATGCCCCTGGCTGAATGCAGGACGGCCACAGCACTCGCGGTTTTGAAGCAAGGTGACCTCAAAGCCGGCCGCCTCCAGCACCCTCACCGCCGCAATCCCAATGTGCGGCTCATAATAACGCACAAACGTGTCGTCCCAAAGAATCACCCGCCCCCGCGTTGCCGGCTTGAAATGTTGCCGCTCCTCAAACCACCGGTCGAATCGAACTTTGGCGAACCGCGGCAAAGGCCGCCGCGTCGTGATGTCGAATCCCCACAACAGAAACTGGCGCACAAAAAACGAGGACAGCATCTCGTTGGCGACAGCCGGCATCTTGCATCCCCACCGCCCGATGCGGTCGATGCCGCTGAAGAGCCGTTCCCGGTTGCCAAGCCCGTGGCGCTGGATGTGCGCGAATTGCAGTTCGGCTTTCATCAGGGCCAGGTTGACATTGGATGGACATTCGGAGAGGCAGGCTTTGCAGGACAGGCAATTGTCCAGCGCCTCCGCAAGCTCAGGCGTTCCCAGTGGATCCGCGGTGTTCAGACCTCTCAGTTCCAGGACCGCGCGAATGGCATTGGCCCGGCCGCGAGTGGACATGATTTCCTTGCCCGTGACGATATACGTCGGGCACATCGAAGGAGTATCCTTCAGGCAGGCGCCGCACCCGTTGCACTGCTCGAGATTCCGCACGAAAGATTCATCCCTCTCCGCAAAAGCGAGCACCGGCTCGAAGGGTAATTTGAGCGGCTTGCCCGTGACGATTCGCAGATGGGTATCGATATGATAGCGGCCATCGCTGATGATTTTGCCGGGATTAAGAATGTTGTGCGGATCGAACGACTGCTTCACCTGGCGCATCAGGAGATGCAAGTCGTCCCCGACCTGTTCCTTGACGAATTCGGATCGCGCCAACCCGACCCCGTGTTCGGCGCAGAACGAGCCTTTGAATTGCCGGACGAGGGCTGAAACCTCCTCGGTCACCTGCCGGAACCGTTTCAATCCCTCCGGCGAATGCAAATCGATCACCGGCCGGACGTGGAGCAACCCGGTGCCGGCATGGCCGTAATAGGATGCTTCCAGGCCGAGCTTGGCCATGATGCCCTGCAATCCCGAGTAGTAAGCAGGGAGATCTTTGGGACGCACTGCGGCGTCTTCGATGCAGGCCACAGGTTTCGCGTCTCCTTTGCGGCTGGTGAGAAGCGACAGGCCCGCTTTGCGCAAGCTCCACACGTGGTTCACCTCGGCCAGGGTCTGCAGCACCTTCTTTCTCGTCCCCAGTTTTCTCTTCTGCAGCGCCTCCAACCGGGGTTCCACGTTCTCGTAAAATTCAATCGCCAGCACCGACTCGCACGGAGACGTGTCAACTTCAAGCAGGTCCCGCGCGATTTGAAATTCCCGCTTGCCCCGTGTCTGGTCCAGCAGCACACGGTCCATGTGCTCCACCGCCGACGGATCCATGTCCATGACTTCAACCGCCGCCTGCAACGCCTCCGCAATGGAATCGAAGAAGATCAGGCACAACCCAATCTCGTCAGGCGTGGGCACGATCTTCACCTGGGCCGAGACAATCGCGGCCAGGGTTCCTTCGCTACCGGCGATGACTTGCATGACATTGCCCGGATCGCGAAGCAATCGGTCCAGGCCATAGCCGGTCCAGCGCTTCATCAGCCCCTGCGGGCAACGCTCGGCGATTCGAAGATGATTGAACAGGACGATTTCCTCGAGCAATTCGCTTTGCTCCGGCAGCACATCTTCACCGGAGACGATCCTGGCTACGCGGCCATTGCTGAGAATGACGTCGAGTTCGACCAGGTGATCGGCTGTCGTCCCGTAGAGCGGGGTGTGCGCGCCAGAGGAATTGCTCGCGATCATGCCTCCCAGCGTGGCCCGCGCGCTGGTGGCCACGTCGGGCCCAAAAGAAAACCCGTGCGGCCGCAGGAAATTGTTGAGCTGATCCAAAATGACCCCGGCCCCGATCCGAACCGTGCGGTTTTCCACGTCCAAATCCCAGATATGACGGTTGCATCGCGACATATCGATGACAACGCCCTCGCCCAGCGCGCCTCCGGCCAGACCCGTCCCGGCGCCGCGCAACGTGATGGCCAGCCCGGCATGCGCCGCAGCTTCAATAATCGATTGCGCCTGGCGTGTGTCCTGTGGAAATGCCACCGCCGACGGTTCAATCTGATACAGGGAAGCGTCGGTGGCGTAGAGCTGCCGCGTCAGGTTGTCGAAAGCGACTTCGCAGTTGGCACCTGCCAACATCGAAAGCTGTTGTGTCGAAGTCATCGAGCGAGGATAAGCGTAACGACGCCCCAACAGGATGACAACCAGAAGAATCGATTCGGAGCATTTTTTCCCGTGATGCAAGCCGGGATCCTGCCCTGCCGCAATTTGTCAGGCTGCGTTACGCCAAAACGATTCTGGCACTGCCGGGATATCGTTGTACTATCTCCCGAAGCATGCGTCCTCCCCGCAAGTGCAATGGCTGAACAACTTCAAATTCGAATTCATCATCCTGATGCTTCCCCCACGCTCATCTACCTGCCGGGGCTGCACGGCGACTGGACGTTGATTGGAAGTTTTCGCCGGGCGCTCGGCGACCGGGTCCGCTTTGTCGAGACCACTTACCCGCGAACGCTCGAATGGTCGCTGGACGATCACGCCGCCGCGGTGGAATCCGCCCTTGTAGCAAATGGCATCACGAGCGGCTGGTTGCTGGGCGAGTCCTTCGGTTCCCAGGTGGTCTGGGCCATGACAAGGCGGAATCGATTTCACGCGAACGGGATTATCCTGGCGGGCGGTTTTGCGCGGCATCCAATGCGATGGGCGGTGCGCCTGGCTGAACGCATTATGGGCGGCATTTCGCTTTCGCTGTTGGTGAGACTCATGTTCGGATACGCCCGAGTTGCGCGGTTTCGATACCGGCGCTCGCCCGAAACGCTGGCTGGGATCCAGGAATTCATCGAGCGCAGAAGCAACGAACTGGACCGGCAGGCCGCCAAGCACAGGCTGCATCTGGTCGCCGAAAACGACCCGAGCCAGTGCATTCGCCAAACCGCCCTGCCGGTCTATGGGTTGAGCGGCTTATTCGACCCCATCGTGCCATGGTTCTTTGTCCGTCATTCCCTGCGCGGCGTCTGTC
>DASRKU010000225.1:0-12511 GCA_035648815.1 Verrucomicrobiia bacterium
ACCCTCACCCGCCCTCCGGGCACCCTCTCCCATCCGATGGGAGAGGGTCGGGGTGAGGGTCTTCTTTGATCAATGGTCGAACGGTTCAAGGGTCAAGGGAGGAAGCATCCAATTTGGGCGTTGGATGTTTACTCTTCAAAAAAGTAATGGGGACGAGCCGTCCCCACTCCTCCGAACTCAATACTTGGTGACCTGTTGAACCATTCCCCCGTCAACGTAATAGGTGCTGCCGGTGACGTAATCCGATTCATTGCCGGCCAGGAATAGAGCGACCGCCGCCACTTCCTCGGGCTTTCCGATGCGACCCAGCGGCACTTCGGAGGCGGCTTTCTTCAACTTCTCAGGGTCTTTGAGAACTTTTTCGTTGATCGGCGTGGCAATGGCCCCGGGCGCCACGTTGTTGACATTGATTTTGTGCGGAGCCAGTTCGAGCGCGAGGTTGCGCATCAGCATCCGAATGCCCCCTTTGGAGACGCAATAAGGAGTGAAGCCTGCAAACGGAATATCCTCGTGCACCGATGAAATAAAAATCAGTTTTCCGCCCCCGCCTTGCTTCACCATCTGGCGGGCCGCGAGCTGGCTGACGACAAACGAGCCGTAGAGATTCACGGAAATCACCCTGGCCCACTCCTCATCCGTGATATCCAAAAACGGTTTTTTGATTTCAATGCCGGCATTGCTGACGGCAATGTCCAGGCGCCCGAAGCGACTCACGATTTGTTGAACCATCGATTCGACCTCCTGGCGATTATCCACGTTGGCGCCAATGGCGAGCGCATCGGGATCGAAGCGTTTGATTTCCGGGAGCACCTCTTCGCCGCTGTGTTTGCCGCCCGGATGGTAGTTGAGGACGACGTGAGCGCCTTCGGCCGCAAAGCGCGTGGCGATGGCTTTTCCAATACCGCTGGCGGAGCCCGTGACGAGCGCCACTTTACCCTTTAGTTGCATAATTGGTGTTTCTCTGGCCGCGCGCAGCGCGGCCCTACCCACTGCGCAGGCGGGCTTGCATCAATCGTCCGCCCCACCCCGACTGCTTATCTGCCATCGTTCAATTCGGTTGAAAAGTCAATCCACCACGAAAGTCACCTCAACCACGAAACACACGAAAATCAATACCATACAGAAATACAGGAAGTAAAAACCCAAATGCTCGAGCCTCTACCTCTTTGTTTGTTTCGTGTGCTTCGTGTGTTTCGTGGCTGGCGGGCCTGCTTCGCGCAGAATTTCCAAAATTTTGCGGTGGGCGCTCGGAAACGGGAGTTTCGCCAATGCCGCAGGAACGAGCCACTCGCCTGCGACATTTGCGGGTATGACGTGGTTGCTGCCTACCGTGAATGCATCCAGGCAGATTCGGTATCGGGTGATGGAATGGCGGATTTGGCATAACCTGGCGAGCGGCCCGAGCCGGAAACCAAGGACATCGCGCGCGGCTTTTTGCAGAGCGGCACCGGGGATGGCCAGTTCGATGTTTGGAAATTCCCAGAGGTGGGCATTGACGACGCCGGCAGGTCTTTGGCGGACCAGGAATTTTCCGTTGTGCTCGACGATGAAGGCTGCGAATCGCCGGGGAATTGCCCGCGGGCGCTTCTCCAGGTTCGGCAATTTGGAAACCTGATGGTGACGATGGGCGAAACAGCCGCCCGCTGCCGGGCAGAGGCCGCATTGAGGATGTTGAGGCGTGCACACGAGGGCGCCAAGTTCCATGAGAGCCTGGTTCAACTGGGCAGTGCGGCTGCCGCCCGGCATGCGCGAAGCCCAACCCGCCAATTCTCCCGCCAATTCCCACAAGCGACGGTTGGTTTTTTTGTCCTTGGGATTCCCCGTAACGCCGAAATGACGGGTCAAAACGCGAACGACATTGCCGTCGAGAATCGGCGCGGGTTGATCGAAGGCAATGCTGCAGATGGCCCCAGCCGTGTAACGTCCGATGCCTGGGAGTGCCAGGACCTGGTCCATGTTGCGGGGAAAAACGCCGCCATGATGGTCCATGATATGCCGGGCCGCTTTTTGCAGGTTGCGAACACGCGTGTAATAGCCCAGGCCTTCCCAAAGCTTGTGAATGCGTTCGGCCGGCGCATTGGCCAGGGCCTCAATGGTGGGCAGCGCGGACATCCAGCGGGCCCAATATGGCAGCACAGTTTTGACCTGCGTTTGCTGGAGCATCACTTCGGAGATCCAAATCGCGTACGGATCCTGCGTCCGGCGCCAGGGCAGGTCGCGGGCGTGGTGCCGGTACCAGATCAGCAACTGGCGGACGAGATCGGATTTTTGACGGGGCACGGGATGGAACAATATCAGAGCGCAGGCCAGCCGCAATCGCAGGGAAAATACGCCGGTTATGTTCCGGAACAATCCTCATCGCGCCAGCGCGTGGAGTGCGTGCGCTTTAGCGCAGCTCTCGGATGCGTTCCCGGCCACCTCGCATAATCCACGATCGACGCACTGATCTACCCACAGCGCCGCTGAAGACGGCGCACTCCACACGCTATCGCGTTCGCCTTGCGTCGCGGCGTTGGACAGACGCGCCAGCACATAGGCGGGGGCTGCGTGGCGTGCAAACTTTTTGTGTTCTTTGGAGAGGATTGCGGCTAATTTTTTCAGGTGAAGCCGCTGACCTCCCATACGTGCAAATTGACCGATGAGCAGGCGGCCGCCTTAAAGGAGCTGCTGCAGGCCAGAAACTATAAATTCAAGGAAGTGCCTCACGCGCGTTTTTCAGCCGAGAAGGAAAAAACCAACATCGTCTTTTACGAAAGCGGCAAGCTTCTGGTGCAGGGAAAAGACACGCGGGAGTTTATCGAATTTATCCTGGAACCGGAGATTTTGAAGCAGGCGCGGCTGGGTTACGAAACGGTCCTGAACCCCGAACTGCTCGCGCCCAGGCTGGGTGTGGACGAAAGCGGCAAAGGCGATTTTTTTGGCCCGTTATGCGTCGCGGGTGTTTACATCAACGAGAAGGTGGTGAAGGCGTGGCAGGACGCCGGAGTGCGCGATTCGAAATCGATCTCAAGCGACGCAAAGATCAAGGAACTTTCCGAATTGATCCGGAACACCGCCGGGTGCGTCACGGCAACAGTGCCGATTGGCAACGAAGCGTACAATCGTCTTTATTTGAAGATGAGGAGTGTCAATGCGCTGCTGGCATGGGGCCACGCGCGCGTGATTGAAAACCTGATGCTCCAGCGGCATCGGATGAATCCCCCGCCGGTAAGGGCGATCAGCGACCAGTTTGCGGCGAGCAAGGACACGGTGGCCCGGGCCATCATGACTCTCGGACGCGACATCGAGCTGGTGCAGAAGCATCGGGCTGAAGAGGACCTGGCTGTCGCGGCGGCTTCGATCCTGGCCAGGTATGAATTCATCACGCGGCTGGCCGCCTTGGAGCATCAATTCGGGATGAAACTGCCTCGGGGCGCTTCGGCGGCGGTGGATGCGGCGGCGAAGGAATTTATTTCCAAACATGGGATTGAGAATTTGCCGAAGGTGGCCAAGATGCATTTTCGGACGGCGCTTCGGGCGCAGGGCTTGCCCGAGCCGCCGAAACGGGAATGGCCGCGATCCGGCGGGGTGCAGCCGCGCGAATCCAACTGAACTAATCCCTGCGCTTGCTTTTGGCTCGCGAGAGCACGGCCTGTTCGGCAGCGAGGAGGCAATCGAGCATGGACTTGGCATCAGGCGCCTGGCGAAGTTGCGCAAGCATTTCCGTCGTCAGGGCCATCAGGCACAATCGAGCCAGGGTATGCAGGTGGGAGCGATCATCCTGACAGCAGAGGAGCACAAACAACGTCGTGGGATGACCGTCGGGCGCTCCGAAATGAATTTCCTGCATCGATCGTCCGACCACCAGGAACGACGCAGTGAACATATAAGGTTCATGAACTCGCGGATGGAGCAGCGCCAGTCCACCGGGAACCGCAGTCGAGCCCAAACTTTCCCTTTGTACCAGACTCTCGACGAGTTCCCTGGGACTGCAAACCTGTTTGGTCTTGTCGGCTAAATCAACAATGTCGCGCAGGAGGGATGCCTTGGTTTTGGCGGTCATGGCCGAGTCAATGGCTCCGCGAGTGAGCAATTCCGACAGAATCGCTTCGTCGGCCGATATCTCAGGATGGCTCTGTCTGAACTTTTGGTGGTAATCGGCCAGCCGGGGTTCCGGAAGCGCCAGGATGCGCCGCGACGCCCACAAATCGATGTCGCTTTTGCGGAACACAAAGCGTTCGCCCCTCTTCTCGAACGGAATGACGCCATCCTTCACCCGCTTCGTGACATCTTCAGGCGTCAGGTGCAGGTACTTTGCAACTTCATCCAGATTGAACAACCGGTATGGCATCGTTGCTCCCATCGGAGGAATAATAAGCGAACTTAAACTGGAATGCCATCTAAATTAAGTTTTTGCCTGCCCGTGCCATTTCCCAGGAGAGCAGGGCTCGTTTGCGACTGGAGCCCCACCGGTAGTGGCCGACAACGCCGGTTTCCCGAATGACCCGGTGACAGGGAATCAGGTAAGCGATTGGATTTGACCCCACGGCATTTCCCACAGCCCGGGCGGCGGCAGGAACGCCCGCAGCCTCGGCGAGTTGTCCGTAACTGACCAATTTTCCAGGTGGAACCTGCAACAGCGCCCGCCAGACCCGGACCTGGAAAGCGGTTCCTTTCACGCAGGCCCGCAGAGCGTAGCGGCGGGGTCGCCGAACGGAAACAGATCGCGTAAAAATCCGGCGGGCAAGTTGAGATGCCTCGCCGTCGTCGCGCTCGATGTCGGCGCGTGGCCATTGGGCCTGAAGTTCAGCCCATGCTTCGGCCGTGCTCGAATCCACGAAGGCCAGATGGCAAACGCCCCGGGGACTTTGTGCGACCAGGCATCTTCCAAACGGGGTGTTCGCAAAACCTGCCGAGAGCTTCCAACCCGCGCCGCCGGATTTCAGTTCACCCGGCGAGGCGGCTTCGAGGCTGAGACACAAATCGTGCAAGCGGCCCGGACCAGAAAGGCCCGAATCCAGAGCGGTATCCAAAACACTCTTGCCTTCCCGAAGCAGTTGTTTCGCGCCGGAGACGGTCAGGCATTGGAGAAAGTCTTTGGGTGTCACCCCCGCCCAGGAGGTGAAAAGTCGATGGAAATGGCTTGGACTTAACTGTGCGCGCCTGGCCAAAGCCGAGAGGTCGGGCTGATCGGAATGACATTCATCCAGGTAACGGATGACGTCGGCGATACGTGTATAGGCATCCACGTTCTCAGTTTGCCATCGGACGCAGAGCATTCCCACCCGATTCTTACCATGTGAAACGCCGTGGTGTCGTACACATGGGAGCCGCGATGAAATGTCCTGGGCCGGTCGGCGGGTTTGCTCAGGAGATCGGCCAGGGTGAAGGCACACAGCATCGCAATCAACGATCGGGGCTTCATGCCTTGGAGTGTAACATCGGGCCGGTTTCCGGGCCAGAACCCGTCGCAAAGGGGCAGATATTGCCGCGGGAGCAAGCGGGGGGGCATTAGATGAAACAAAAAGATTTTTTAGTGGAACCTTTTATGTTGTTGCACCTCACACTGGACGTTAGTTGTGTTGCTAAACCCAAAAAATGACCAGAGGAGAGAGAATGAAAATGATGTTGAACTTTGAACAGATTCGGCGGAAAAGCTCTTCAATTCGCGCGCTTTTGAAGGCGCAGGGAACCAACGCTGCGGGGTCGATCCTGGGCGTTTTGTTGGTTTTGCTGCTCCCCCTGGCTCCGGCTGCGGGCCAGACGGACCATGCTTTCAGCGGCATTGCGGGTCTGGGGAACAACCTGGTGAACATGTCCTGGAGCAACGGAGCCCCAAACAACCTGCTTCAGCGCAAGTTCGACCTGACGCTGGACCCGAGCTGGGTCAATATTCTCTCAACATCGGATCAGCTGGCGAATGTCCCCGCCGATGCGCCAAACGCCTTCTACCGGTTTCAAGCCGGCGCGACCAACATCGTCACGGCCTTCGGTGTAATGTTGAATGGCCCCTCGGAAGTTCCGGTCACCGCCAGCACAGCCACCGGCGTTGGCTCTTTCTCGTTGGAAGGGACCAACCTTTACTACCATGTCAGCTACTCAGGTTTGTCCAGCAGTGCGACCGCGGCGCATCTTCACGCGCCTTCCGGACCCACCAACACAGCGGGCGTGATGATCGCATTGCCCATCTCGGCGGGAACGGCGGGAGTCCTTACCGGCAATCTCCCCTTAACGACCGACCAGCTCAGCAATATCGTGACCGGCCTGGCGTATATTAACATTCACACGACATCCAACCCGGGAGGTGAAATTCGCAGCCATCTCGTTCCGCTGCACGTCCCAGTCACGCTCGATGGAGCGTCTGAAACCCCGCCAGTAGTCACCACCGGGTCTGCGTCGGGATACCTGACAATGCTGGGAAGCCAGCTCTATTACAATATCACCTACACCAACCTGAGCGGCCCAGCCACTGCAATGCATATTCATGGGCCGGCAGGGCCAGGAGTCCCGGCCGGTGTGCTGATCGGCCTCACAACGCCATCAGGAACCAGCGGAACCGTTTCCGGCACGGTCACGCTCACCCCAACGCAGCTCTCTTATCTCCTGATCGGACAGACTTACCTCAATATTCATACGACAGTCAATGGGGGCGGAGAAGTCCGTGGCCAAATCTGGCCGATCCAGCTCGTCGCCAGTCTTAGCGGCTCCCAGGAATCGCCGCCCGTCGCTTCAGCGGGCTCAGGAACCGCCTTCATCACCCTTCTTGGAAACCAACTGAGCTGGACTGTCACTTTTCAGAACCTATCGGCCAACGCGACCCTCGGCCATATTCATGGCCCCGCCTGGCCGGGCGTGAATGCCGGCGTCATTGTTCCCTTCAGCGGCGTCCCCGCGGCCACCTCCGGGACGATCACTGGAACGGCGACGGTCACATCCCAGCAAATCTATTGGCTCATGAGCGGACAGACCTATGTGAACATTCATTCGACGGCCAACCCGGGCGGCGAAATTCGCGGGCAATTGTCGCCGGCCAACTAATCGGCACCTTTCTTTCCAACGGTCAGCAGCGGGTTTGGGAGTTTAGACAGTGTGTCTATCCCAAACCCGCTTTTTTTTTGCCGGAGCGCTCGCTGGGTCAAACCAGGAGGATTTTTCGACAAAATCCGGTGAGCCGATTCGGCTTCCGCGCCCGATTCTACATGGCGGAAGTCCCGGAGTTCCCCGGGCCTTCCATGAGCCATGTCGACAAGTTCGGAATCCACTGCGGCTGCCGGCACCGGGGTGATTCGACCTGCGGATCTGCCTCCCGGCGCCACGGATATTTCCCTGCTTGGGGTGGATTATTACCGGCTGAAAACCGCCGATGGCAGTGAACTGTTTCTGACGAAGTTCGGCTTGCCATTCTGGAGAAATCTTCTTCCTGAAAACTGGTACGCGCCGGACTGGTTTGAAGCCAAGCGCGAACGCCTCGAGGGGACGAGCATGGTTTACAAAGTCCCCACGCGCGCGGTCAACGGCACCGTCCTGAACCTGGTGGTTAAATGGTCGCGCGTCGGCGAGGTGGTGCCTTTCGACACACTCACCGTCAACAAATTCATCCATGCCGAATTCAACAGCCCGTTTGAGGAATTCTCGCTCTTGATGGAGCTGCGCAAAGGCGAGGCGGGCCCTTCCGGCATCCGCGTCCGCACGCAGCGTCCGATGGCGATTTACGTGCCGGGCCAGCGCCTGCAGCTTTGGCAAACCGGCCGCTCCGAAGACAAAATCCGCGCCAAAATAACACGCCACCCGGACGTCGAGATTGATATTCTCCGGCAATACGTCGTTTTGTTCGGATGGATCAAGGGTTTGGATGCGGTTGAAACGGCCGATCATTTCGCGCTGGAAAGCCGCTCGCGCGCGGAGTTCCTGGCCGGCACGACGAGTCTCGTCACCCATGAGCTGCGGGAAAAAGGCTACCGGGTTGTGGACATGAAGCCCAACCACGTCATTCTCCGGCCGGGAATGCATCGCTCCCTGCTGCGGGATCGAAACGGGCAATTTGCCTATGCCCTGGTCGATTACGAGCTTCTGGAGCGGACACCCGAACACGAGCAGGCGGTGCGAAGCGCCAACCGGCAGCTTTACCTCAAACACATGGCGCGCAGATTCGAGGCCGATGCCTCCAAGCCCATGCCGGCGCACCTGAGGGCCGTGAACCTGCTGGGGGTGGATTATGTATTCGGCCGGGCCGAAAGCACCGGGGGCTTGCTGTGGGTCGCCGGGAAAGATCCCGATTTGTTCAACTACTTTCTTCCGGAACGCTGGCGGCGCACGCCCAAGAAGAAACTGTCCTCGCGCAACCAGGTCTTCTCTACCCGGACCAAGGACAACATCAACCTGGTGTGGAAAGTGTCGCGGATGGGCGAGGCTCCGTGGCTGACGGCGCAGGCGGACAAAAAAGCCGCGCTCGAATACGGCTACAACAGCCCGTTTGAAGAGTTCGCTTTCGCTTTGGAGATGGCCCGCAACGGCGTGAAAACCGTGTACCCGCGCGCCATTTACATGACCGGACATAAACATGACTCTGCCCGTCCACCCGCTGATGAGAGCCGGTATGCGGCCCTCGCCGGCCTGCGCACTCCCGACGGCGAACCGGTGGTCCGGAAGGAGTACGATTACCTTACGATCTGGGGATTCTGGAATGGGCCTGACGAGTTGCTGGCGGCGTCGGATGGCCAATACTACTACGCGGTCAACGCAAAACGCGCCTACGCCAACAAACTTATCCCCCTCTCGCTGTTGCGTGAGTTGCTGGAACTGAAACTTAAACGGATGGGCCAGTGCGGGTTTGAAGATTTGAATCCCAAACCCGACCATTTGCTGCTGTCATTTGATGCCGGCCAAAAGCTGGTGATCGGCTCCCTCGGCAAACCCGAGGTGCGCCTCTGCAATTTTGAGCTCGTCCGGCAAAGACCCCCGCTGGACGACAAGAGTAAAGACGCCGCGGAGCGCGTTTGAAGCGCGACGCGCCAGACACACGTGCGCCAGCACATGGAGTGCGTCCGGTTTACCGGCGCTCTGGATTGGGACCGCTCGCAACATCGTCATACACCAGAGACACTCAACCCACAGCGGCGCTGAAGCGCGCGCACTCCATGTGCTGGCGCGTTTTGCCGCTGCTGCCGTTGCCCTTTGAACGTCATAGGCGTGACGTTTTGGTTACTACAAAGATGCCGCGCCTACGGCGCTACAACGGTTGACGGACCCACTGGCCTCCCATGCGATGCCCGCTATTGCCCGTTGACAGGACCACTTATATGTAAAACTTTGCTTCCCATGCGCATCGCTGTCACCGGAGCTTTCGGATACTCAGGACGCTACATCGCCTCCCGATTGCTCGATGCGGGCCACACGGTGATCACCCTGACCAATTCGCCCGCACGGGCCAATCCATTCGGAAACCGGGTGCGGCCATTCCCAATGCACTTCGAGCAACCAGCGCTTTTGTCCGCAACCCTCAGCGGCGTCGATGTGCTGGTGAACACCTATTGGGTTCGCTTCAATCATCGGCTGTTCACGCATCAAACCGCAGTCGCCAATTCCAAGACCCTCTTCCACGCCGCGAAAGATGCCGGCGTCAAAAGGATCGTCCACGTGAGCATCACCAATCCCGATATTCATTCCGAACTCTCCTATTTTCGGGGCAAAGCAGAGCTCGAATCGGAGCTGACGTCCCTGGGCGTCTCCTATTGCATTCTGCGCCCCGCTGTCCTGTTCGGAAAAGAGGACGTCCTGGTCAACAACATCGCTTGGTCCCTGCGCCACTTTCCAGTGTTCGGCGTCTTTGGGAACGGGCAATACAAGCTCCAGCCGATTTACGTCGACGATTTAGCGGCCGCGGCGGCGGAAAAAGCGGCCGGCAACCGCGACGAAATCATCAACGCGATTGGGCCGGAGACGTTCACGTATCGCGGACTGGTACAGGCGGTGGCCCGCTGTTTGGGTTTGAAACGGCTGATTGTCGGTGTTCCTCCCTCGCTGGGATACTGGGCTGCTCGGATAATGGGGCTGCTGGTGGGCGACGTGATCATCACTCGTGAGGAGATTCAGGGTCTGATGGAAGGCCGATTGAACGTGGATGCGCCGCCCCTGGGCGCCACGCGGCTGACGGAATGGATGGAAGTTCACAAGGAAACTCTGGGGCGCCACTACACCAGCGAGATGGCGCGCCGATTGGACCGCATCTCTGAATATCGTTCAAATTAGCTAAACGATTAGTGGTCTTATTTCTTTGGCAGGCGAATCCCGGGCGGGTTCTTTTGCAAGTAACTTGACAGTTACTTCCAGTGGTCTAGTGTCCACAAGTCACTGCGGGATGAAAGCGGCTCAGCTCAAAAAGACCCAGCCTAGAAACGCCCACCAAAGTCAGGAGCGGATCCTGGAGGCGGCGTTGAAGGAATTTGCGGCGGAGGGATTCGCCGGCGCGCGCGTGGATGCCATTGCGCGGCGGGCGCGCATCAACAAGCGAATGTTGTATCACTATTTCGGCGACAAGAAGGGTTTGTTTCAGGAAGTCATGCGCCGGAAAGTTGCCGAACGATCCGCATGGCTTGCCTCCGCTCCGGATGATCCGGTGGAAAGTCTGCCATACTGGTTTCGACTGAGCTGCCTCGATCGGGATTGGTTGCGTTTGCTGGAATGGGAGGCCTTGCAGGGAGACGAGCAGGAAGTCATCGAGGAAAAACTGCGGCAGGAAAGCGTCGTCCAGGCTATCGACAGGCTCAAGCAGCGCCAGGCCAGGGGATTGCTCCCGGCGGATTTGGATCCCGGGCAATTGCTGCTTTCAATCATGGGGATTACGGTCTATCCCGTTGCGTTTCCACAAATCGCGCGGCTCATCACCGGCCTGGCCGTATCGGACCCCGAGTTCCAGCAAAAACGCGAAAAGTTCCTCCGGCAATTTGCATCGGTCTTTCAACCTCCACTCTCCAACGGGCCGGCGAGCAAAAGGGCCGCCGCTCCCGAGGACCTGACCACCACTTCAGAATGAACCCGGTTTTTTCCAAACCCGAACACCGCAATCCACACCGCGCCCAAGCAGCGAGGTCCCTATCTGCGGCTCTGATCGTCAGCGCGGGTGTCGCTGCAATTCTCCTGCTCCCTTCCTGTTCGCGCCAACCCGCGACCCCGAAGGGCGCACCCGGCAAAGGGGCCACCGTCCCGGTCGTGGTCGCCAAAGCCGAGTCGCGGAATATTCCGGTCGATATTCGCGTCATCGGCTCAGTCCAGGCCTATTCAACCGTGTCGATGCGCTCCCAAATCACTGGCCCCATCGTGGAGGTGCACTTCCAGGAAGGCCAGGAGGTCCACGCCGGCGACTTGCTCCTGAGCATTGACTCGCGGCCATACGAATCGGCGTTGAACCAGAGCCAATCCACCCTGATCCGGGATGAAGCGCAACTGGTGAGCGCGCGCCTGGAGTTCGAGCGCACCAGCAATCTTTTTGCGAGCAAAATTGCGTCCCAACAGGACTACGAGACTGCTGATGCCTCGTATCATGCCTGGCAAGGCACGGTCCTGGCAGACCAGGCAGCGATCACCAACGCCCAGATCAATCTCGGGTACACATCCATTCGGGCGCCGATCGATGGCCGGACCGGAAGTCTCGCGGTGAAAAAAGGAAATGTCGTCAAGGCCCCGGACGACGTTCTATTCACTATCACGCAGGTGCGTCCGATTTACGTGACCTTCTCCGTCCCCGAACAGAATCTGCCGGCGATCCGACGCGAATCCGGCCAGTCCACGCTCCCCGTCCAGGCTGTCATTCCCAGTCAACCCGAGCTTCCGGCAACCGGAGAGCTGACATTTATCAACAACATGGTGGATACCAATACCGGCACGATCCTGCTCAAGGCAACTTTCACCAATACGGACAACTTTTTGTGGCCCGGCCAATTCGTCCAGGTTTCTTTGACGTTGAGCAACCTGGTCGACGCCACCGTTGTGCCGTCGCAGTCGGTGCAAGCAGGCCAGAATGGTGAATTTGTGTTTGTGGTCAGGCCCGATTCGACCGTCGAACCGCGTCCGGTGACCACGGGAATTACCTATCAGACCTGGACCGTTGTTACGCGCGGGGTGCGTCCGAGCGAGACGGTTGTCACCGACGGGCAGTTGAGGCTCACGCCAGGGGCGAAGGTGACTTTCAAGCCGGGTGAAGGCTCCTCGCCGGTTTTGACTTCAACCGTTCAACCCAGGTAAGCGCGTGACAGTCCCGGAATTATTCATTCGCCGGCCGATCATGACGACCCTGGTCATGTCGGCCATCCTGCTGTTCGGAATGATCAGCTACCGCTACTTGCCGGTCAGCGATCTGCCCAGCGTGGATTATCCCACAATCCAGGTTTCGGCCAGCCTGCCCGGGGCAAGTCCGGACACGATGGCCGCATCGGTGGCGACCCCGCTGGAAAAGCAGTTTTCGACAATTGCGGGGATCGACTCGATGTCTTCGGTGAGCGCGCTGGGGAGCTCGCAAATCACAATTCAATTCACG
>DASRKU010000226.1:0-11188 GCA_035648815.1 Verrucomicrobiia bacterium
TTGCCGCAGCCTTTCAGCGAAGCCCACGCCATCCACAAACCCGACAATCGACCACTTCGGAGTGAGTGCCTGCTCGAATTCCACGTTGCCCGTCAGGTAGGTTTCGGCGCCGATGATTTGTCCCTGCGCATTGCGAGGCGAGGCTTCCCCTTCCTGGTATCCTCGAACGGAGTCTTCACCCCCCGGAAAAAACCGGCGCACAAAGGGAAGATCGCCGCTGGTGCCGCCGGCCGTTGCCGCCACGCCGTGCCTTAGCCCCAGGTGGATCCACTCGCTGTCGTTGAGCGGCCAGTGGTAGGAGGTGCCCAACTCGATGCGCTGAAATGTGGCATCTCCGCCCAGGTATCGCGTCGCCAATTCGACGTTGGCCAAAACATCGTACCCCTTGTGCGGATACAGCGGGTTGTCCCGGCGATCATGGCGCAAGTCGGTGATAATTTCTCCCACGGCCGGGCTTTGCGCGCTCACCTTGGCGAAGTTGATGGTTGCTTCGGTGGCCTGCAGAATCCCGTAATTATACCGCACCGTCGTATCGGTATTGATTTGATGAAAGAACCTGCGTATTCCAATGCCCCCGCCGTATTCAACGCGTGTGAAGGAAATCTCCTGCCGCCGCAATCCCGACGCATTCAAAAAAACATCGGCATCCTGGCCGAGCAACTCCGGAATCGTGTACGTGTAGGCGCCGCTGGACGTCTTGAACGATTGGATGACTTTTAGCTGCTGGTTGTGTGCCAGCCCCCAGAGGTCGTATTGATTGATTTCAACTCCGCCCCGCAGGAGATCCCAACTGCCCCAGCCGAACAACAGGCTCACCTCAATGCGCTTGCCTTCTTTCACTGCGTAGGTGACGTCCCAAAGATTCGTATCGATGGTTTGGTAATTCAGTTCCACCGAATCAAAAGCGCCGAGGCGTGACAGCCGGTAACGTCCCTGTTCGGCCTTCATTCGATCCAGCCATTGTCCCTGCTCAAGGGGCACGAGGTGCTTCAGGTATGCGGTTTGCGTCCGTAAATTGCCTTCAATCCCGACGGCGCCCACCCGGACACGCGGCCCGGTGCGAACCTCCGCGGCGAGGTCCAGGAACCTGCGGCCGTTCGATTCGACATCCCCGATTCTGCGCAGGTCCACGGACACTTCGGGGTAACCTCGTTGATAGTAATTTGTCATGACTGACTGCCTGTAATCCTGCTCCCAAAGTTTGGAGTAGGGCCGGCCCGAAAAATTTGTTCGGGACTCGGCGGGCATCAGCACATTTCCGAAGAACACCTCCTGTCGGATCGAATGCACGATGAATTGCTGACCTTGGTTGACCTGGACCTGCGCCCGGACCGCGCCGGTCCTGTCGTTTCGGACGACATTGGTGGCGGTGACGCCGGCGTCCTCGTATCCCAGGCGATTTAACGCGACTTGCAGATTTTCAACGCTTCGCTTGAGCCGTTCCGGCGAATAGATCCGGTTCTGTTTTAGCGGAATAATGCCGCTGGTTTCCACAAAAAAGGCCCGCGCCCGTTTCGCCGGCAGCACACTTAAGCCCGGAAACTCAAGTTTCGCGTAGTGATACCGCAAGCCTCGCCGAATAAAGAAGTGGACGGTCTTTGCCAGAAGCGGGCGCGGCAGCGGTTCCTCCTGGTTTTCCTGCCAGGCGTGCTCCAGGGTCCGACCACCCTGCAAGGTGATCTCGGCCCTGATCTCAGGCCGAAGATAGCCGTCATCCCGCAGTTTTGATCCGAGGATCAGGGCGGAATCTTCAATGAAATTGGCGTCGAAAAACTCGGGCTTGCGCTTCCCCAGTTCCATCACCCGGATCAGCCGTTTTAATCGCAAATCTCCCAACAAACCGTAACCGGAAATTTTCAGCACCGCCTTGGCCGGTTTGCGGTCCCCGGCCGCGCAACAGAACACCAGCAACAGCAGAAGTGCGGTGCGGGAAAGGATTTTCAGTTGAGGCTTGATTGCGGAAAAAGGGTTGAGAGTTAGGGAAAATGCGCGGCGCGGGTCGAGAAGAAAACCCTCACCCCGGCCCTCTCCCATCCGATGGGAGAAGGAGGACGAGTTGACGCATTGGATGCAAACCATAGCGCAATCCAATCCAAATGGCGCGTCAATTCTCCCTCTCCCGTCCGACGGGAGAGGGCCGGGGTGAGGGCGCCTTCCTTTCGATTCATCTGGAATACACTCTTCACTTGAGATTCAGATTGAACTGATCGAACCGGTCATATCCGCCAATGACGGACCAGCTTTTTGTGAATTGATATTCCACTTCGTACGTCGGCCGGCCCGATTCGCTGATCTGTTCGCCCGAACGAATCGTGAGCCGGTCTTCCGTTCCGCCGCCGACGCCAAATTCGGATAAAAAGTTCTTCCCAAAGAACAATGCGAGGCCTTCCGCCCGCTGGCCGGTGGTGGTTGTGACGCCCAGGCCGCGCGGCACCTGTCCCGTCGTGAGCATCAGCAGCACCTGCTCCGAGGTGAGCGGCGGCATCGATGAAAACTGCACGACCGGCGCATCGGCCGGCCCGCTGACTTCCATCTTGATGTCGTACCCGAACCTCTGCGCTTTGGCAGTGACGTATAATTGCGGTCGATAGGGATTCTCGCTCGTCAAGGACACGAAACCCTGTTGCAAGCTCAGGCTTCCAAAGGGAAACGACACCGCGCCAGAATCGATTTTTACCTGGCCCATCGCAATGGGGTCCTTCAGGGTCCCTTGCAACTTCAGAGCCGCCGAAGCTTTCCCTTTGAAAATGGGCGACTGGACCCTCATAAAATTGGTTCCCTCAACTTCCACGTTCAGCCGCCAATCCTTCCACGGATAATCGGGGAAACTAAAATAGGGCGGGCGGTGTTTTGGAGCGGCGGCTTTTTCGGGGACGAGGGATTGCAAATCAGCCAGGAAAAGGCCGTCGCGCAAGCGCACGCTCCCGCCGATGGTCGCAACCCCGGCGACGTTCGCGATCCCGAGATTCAGATCGGCCCGCAACAGCAGAGTTGGCTGGCGCACGAGCGGAACATTTGTGCCGAGCACATGCAGTTCAAAATCCGGGATTCGCCTCTCGCGCAGCCAATCTTCATCCACTTTGGTATGGCCGTAAATCGAGACGCTCTGTCCTCCTATGTTGGCGGCAATATTGGTCAACAAAAGCAAGTTGCCCTTTAAGATTGCCTGGGCCTGAATATCCCGAATGGGGCCGATGTTCTGGATCGGAAAAGTTCTCAGGTTCACTGCCGAGAGCACGCCGCTCCATTTTCCTCCCGGCCGCAATTGAATATCCGCGGCGAAGCTCCCTTCGGGACTCAGGGTCTTGGGCAGGTAATCAGCGAAAGCTTCCACGCGCGCCCTTTGAATTTTCAGGCGCGCTGTGGCTTGGCGCCAATCCACCAAATACGGACCTCTTCCCAGCCCTCGCCAGAAGCCCCGATCCAGCGGCAGCTCACCGCTGAATTCAACGGGTTGGTCCTCAATGGATGCTTGCAGCCGCGACACGCGCGCCATGGTTCGATCCACTTCCGCCTCGACCTCCAGCCGGTCCACGGACGGCAACGGGTGGCGGCTTCCCGGGAAATCAATCCGTTCGACGCGCAGCCTGAGTTTGGCTGATGGCAGGCTCGCGCTCCCGGTCGTGTCGATCGTCAATTCCGGCCGGCGAAGCCGAAGCCCGGTGATGTCCCCCACTTTGTCCCAGAGAACCGAGTCGGGTTCCGTGCGGGCGCTCAAGAGAATCGGCGTTTCGAGGTTGATGCGCACCAGCCCATTGGTGCGGCCGGGTTCCAGCATCACAGGCAAGGAGCCCTGGACAAAACACACCGCCTGGGTGGCGCTATCAATTGAGAAATCTTTCACCACGATTCCGTTGCTGCCACCCGCCAGGTCCGCCCGGGCCAGGAACGGAATCTGTCGAATCACCAGCTCGGCCTCGGCATTGAGCCGGAATAAAATCGGGCTGTTGGTCCAGCCCGCCGAAAAGGAGATTATTTTTGCGCGCGCTTGCAGCGTTGGTGATGAATAAAAATCGTCGAATAAGCCGATGTCCAGGTTTCGCGCCGAAGCTTGACAACTTCCCTGGCCGGGCCATCTCACCCGCGCGTCCAATTGAACCTCGCGATCGGCACCGAACCAATCCAGCGGCTCGAGGTCGAGAACCCAGGCAGTTTGCGACGCTGTCGCGCGGGGGCGCTCGATCTTTACGTAAAAGGGTTGCCTCAAGGCGAGTTCTGTCCGGTTGCTGCGGCTGAGCTCAAGTTCGGCGACGTGAACCGATGCCCCGTTCGTTTGCAGATCCGCCGAGGCCTGCAGCGACAGAATGGATCCTCCCGCCCCAAACGCCGCTTTCATTGTCTCGATCTTCAGCGATTCCCCGGACCAGCCGGCATGCAGGCGCATCGGGTGGAGCAGGGGGATTCGCAGGTCCTGGATATCGATCGTTGCTGAATGGCGAATGGCGCGAAGCGGCCCGGAAAATTGACCCTCAATCGATGTTGTGCCCATGGAAAAACCCTTCGGGAGATACTCCTTTCCAAAGATTCCGGCGCATTTCAAGTGGCCATCCGAAATAACTTTTGATGTTACATCATAATTGCCATCGAGCGATATCCCCGGTCCGTCGGCCATGCTGAGCTGTGCCCTGGCCAGCTTCATTTCAGGCCACACAAAGCTTCCCGCCAGGTTGAGCCGGGTCACCTTCCAAACCGCGACGTTTGTTCCGGCAAGGACAAACGTGGTGTCCGGAAACCGTTCCTTGCCTGGGCGAAATTCGATGCTGCCTGTGAGCTGGCCAGTTGCGGCGAGCCAGTGCTGCTGCGATAAATCCAGCCCCAGACTCAGCGTGACGGGTTCGGAAAGAAACGGCGCTTCATACAAAATCCGCGCCGGTCGTAACAGTTCGGTCCGCAGCGACGGAGTCGATACCCGCAAAACATCCACCCGCGCTGATCCAGCCGATCCCGAGGCCCGGAGCTGAATGTCCACCGGTTGAAGTCTTGCCGGTTCCTGCGCCTGGGCCCGGGCGTCGATGGATGCAGTGAACGCGTTGGTGCTCCAGCGGGCATGGACCGAGCCGGTGATATCCTGGTAGTCAGCCAGGCCAAGCAAAGGCGCCGGAATATCGAAGGAATCGGATATTAAACTGACGATTTCGGGCTCGAATCCGTTGGCTGGAAAAACGCCCGCAATATCCAGCGCGTTGGTTCCCTGGAGAGCAACCCCTGAAAACGCGAGCGTGCCGTTGGTTTTGGACAGCAGGAATGCGGAGCGAATTTGCAGTCGGCCGGAGACAAAATCCACATTCCAGCGGTTAGGCACTTCGGCGGAAACTTTGGCAGTGTTGTTGGACGGAAACTCGATTATCGCATCCAATCTGCCGCGCGCCCAATTGGCAGTCGGGATGCCAACGGTCAGGCGCCCGGCCTGAACCGAGCCGCGCCTCAGCGAAACATTCGGCAACCAGCGGTCCACAGACGCTGTTTGGGATTGTGCTTTTTGAAATGTCCCGAGCGCGGAGCCGGGGGCATGTCGGGCAGGGGATGGAAGCGATTTGAACGTCCAATCGCTTGCTTCGACGAAAACTCCGGACTTTGGGCCCACGAGACAGCGCCACAGCCAGAGCGTCGGGGTGTATGCCACCAGTTTCCGGCAACGAAATTCTCCCGAAGTGTTTTTGACCCTCACGCCGGTCAATTCGAATTTCTGGTATCCGATCCGGCGGTACGTTTGGTAATCGGTTCCGAATTTTCCGGACAACGGCCGCAGCAGCCATGGAAACCAGATCGGGCAAAGGCCAATGAGCAGGCAAAAGCCCAGCAGCGCCGAAGAGATCCACAAAAGCCATTTGCGGCGCTTGAATGTCATGGGTTAGAGGGTAACCCTGCGCGTCCCTTACCGCACTCAGGACTTTGCCTTACCAGAATCGGGGAGGGGAATCGTGTGTGCCGATGATTTTTAGCTTGGCATTTGCACGGCGTCAGACTAAGAAGGTCTCGCTCTTTGAAACCCGCGAACGTTTGTTCGCTTATCGCATTTAAATGTCAGGGAACCCCGTGAGAATCGGGGACGGTTGCGCCACTGTAACGGGCTACGAACTCCCACAGCCACTGTTTGCTCATCCATTCATGAGCCGGCGGGAAGGCGGGAGCGAGGTTTTGAGCCCGAAGTCAGGATACCGGTTTGAATGCGCTCGTCAGGTTGAGGATGAAAGCGGAGTCGGCCCCGGTAGGGCTGCGCTGCGCGAAGCCAGAACGCATCCGTCGAGGTGCGGTGGTCGCCGCCGATCGCAATCGTCTTTTCAACCAACTTCTCCGTCAAAGAGAAGGATGGGGCCAGCCCGTTTCGCGTGTGCGCAACGGGATTCGCCGAGTGCCTTCATTCTCCGTTTTGCCGGGACTGAAGGCTTTTTGCTTTGGTGGCGCGGTGAGCCATCTCAATTTGCCCTTTGCCCCTGCGCTGGTCTCTCAACCCGAAACCGATTCCGCGGTTCTTCGCGGAATTAATGAAAGATCAGCAAATGAAAAAATTAGTCGTTGGTTCCCTCAGCGTGTCTGCGATCCTGTGCTTCGCCCTGGTTGCCCATGCGCAATTCGCCTCCACCGTCCTGTCCTACGATTCCGGCTCGGGCTTCATTCCCGGCTATACCACCGCCGACTCCGCCCTGGGCGCGCCGAGCGCGTTCACCCCCGGCCCGTACGGCGGGCCTGTCGATCCTTTCGATCCGCCTTATCTTCCCGAACAGGTGGTATCCGTCGGCGCCGGCGGCTCCATCACGCTGCGCATGAGCGCGCCCATCTTGAACAATCCCGCAAATCCTTTCGGACTGGATTTCAATATCTTTGGCAACTCCGGTTTCGTGATCATTAACGGCGACTATTCCGGCGGCGGCATCACCGACGGATCGTTCCTGGGAAATAACACGGGTGCAACGCGTGTTGAAGTCAGCCAGGACGGGGCTACATGGTATGTGCTCGATCCAGCCTTCGCCCCAACCGTGGACGGCTTGTACCCGACCGATGGCAGTGGCAATCCGCAGGTTGCCGTCAACCCCGCTTTGACGAGCTCGGACTTCGCCGGGTTGGGACTGAGCGGCATCCAGTCTCTCTATGCGGGCTCAGCGGGCGGAACCGGGTTTGACCTCTCATGGGCCCGGGATAGCTACGGCTATGCCGTCGAACTTCCCTCCGCAAGTTATGTCCGCATCGATGTCTTGAGCGGCACGTCGGAGATCGATGCAATTGCCGCGGTCCCGGAGCCGTCGGGTGGCGCCCTGGCATTGATCGGACTCGGCCTGATCTGGTGGGCGCGATCCAGCTCAGAAAAGGAGTGGGGACGGCTCGTCCCCACTAAGATTATTGAAACACATGGGGGCGGGCCGTCCCCACTCCGATTCGGACGCGCGCAGCGCGCCCCTACCAAGGACAAATTCTTATCATGAGAGCCTGCTTCCTTGTGCTCCTTGCATGCGTCACCGCCTCGGTTGCCGGGGCGGTGACCTTTGCTGAAGGCTTTTCGACAGATCCCATCCAGGATGGCTGGAGAATGTTTGGGAATACGAACCTCTTTCAATGGGATCCCGCCGGCCAGCAGCTTGAGGTGACCTGGGATTCTTCGCAGACCAACAGCTATTTCTATCACCCCCTCGGGACAATCCTGGGCCGCGACGACAGCTTCCATCTGAGCTTCGATCTGGTTCTTCAGGATTATGTCATCGGGGGCAATACCAACCAGCCGTTCACGTTTGAAATCGCCATTGGTTTCTTCAACCTTTTCAACGCCACACAAACCAATTTTTTCCGGGGCACCGGTGTGAACCCTGACTACGGGCCGAAGAACCTGGTGGAGTTTAATTTTTTCCCCCCGTTCTCCATCTTTCGGGCGACGATTGCCCAGGCGATGGTGTCGACCACCAATACGTGGTTGTATAACAACAATAACCTGATTTCCATGGCTCCGGGCGCGCTGTATCGGGTCGATCTCGACTACGACGGGGCTGCCCAAAGGCTCACAACCACCGTGACCAACAACGGCATTCAATACGGCCAAACCCAGCTCATCCAGGTGCCCACCAATTTCGACTTCCGGGCAGACTCTGTTTCGGTGAGCAGCTACAGCGACCAATATTCGGACGGCAGCATTCTGGCGCACGGAACAGTGGATAACATTGTTGTCACGGTTCCGCCGCCGCCGATTCAAAACCTTTCCATTGCCTTGAATGCCGGCGTTGCGCAGGTGCAATTCACCAGCCGGAGCAACTGGGTGTATACCCTGCAGCGCACCATCGATTTCCAGGGCTGGTTTCAGGCTTCGGTCCCGTCCCCCGGCGGCGGCCTCCTCGTTTTGTCGGATTCCTTGCCGCCCGCGAAAAGCGCATTTTATCGAGTCTGCGCCATTCGGCCATGAGACGACCACTGCTTCAAGGCCCGACCTTCGACCGTCGACCTCCTCTTGGGTGTTGGATGTTGGATGTTGGTTGTTGGACGTTCAACCAGAACCCCTCACCCGGCCTATCGGCCACCCTCTCCCATCCATCCTTCGCTCTGAAGCTTCGGAGGACAGGTCGGATGGGAGAGGGACGGCGTGGGGGCACGCCTTTCGACGCTCGACTCTCGACTCTCGACCTTCGACCGTCTTCGAGTGCCTTCACTCTTGTGGAGTTGCTCGTCACAATTGCCATTATTGGGATTCTTGCTTCGCTCCTGTTTCCTGCGTTGTCGAAGAGCAAGAGCTCGGCTGGGCGGATCAAGTGCGTCAGCAATCTCCGGCAGCTTGGGATTGCTGCCGAACTGTACTGGGACGATAACAACGGGAACACGTTCCAGTGTTCCTATGGGCAGACAAATAGCGGAACGCTGTACTGGTTTGGATGGCTTTTCGGAACGTCTTTGCCTGAAGGGCAACGTCCGTTCGACCTCTCGACGGGGGTTCTTTTTCCTTATCTTTACGGAAGCAACGTGCGGCTGTGCCCGGCCCTGGGGTTGGCCATGACGAATTTCAAACTCAAAGCCACGGACGTTGTGTTCAGCTACGGCTATAATTTCTACCTGTCCCCCACCAATGAGTCCGGACTGGCGAGTATCAACCGGATTCCGAAGCCTTCCGAGACGCTGCTCTTTGCGGACGCGGCCCAGGTGAACGACTTTCAATCCCCGGCCTCCCCGGCAAACCCGATGCTGGAAGAATTCTACTATATCGAGGATGCGGCATATTCCGGAACCAAATTCTATTATCCGCACGGACACTTCCGGCATGGTCGAAAAGCCAACGTCGCTTTTTGCGACGGCCACGTTGCGCCGGAAAGCTTCCTGCCAGGCTCGATTGATCCGAAGCTTCCGGCCCAATACGTGGCCCGATTCCGGCCGGAGATACTGCAGTAAGGAGTTCGCCCGTCTCGGGCGGCCCGGAGTGCGAGCGTCTCGCTCGCAGCAAGGCAAGAGCTTGCGCGGGAGTCAGGCTGAGTCGGGAGCGTTGGGTTAGGAACATTGCTGCGACCGGGACGGTCGCCCCCCCAGCTATCCAAGCTGCTTTCGAATGATGCCGCAAATTTTCTCGGACCACTTTTCGAGCGCGGCGGCATCGCGGCCTTCCAGCAGCAGGCGGGCCTTGGGCTCGGTTCCCGAGTAGCGCAGCAGCAGCCGGCCACCCTGGGATTTTAATTCCATCTCGGCTTGCAGAATGAGCGACGGCAAACCGTCCAGTTCATCGAAAGGTTTCTTCTCCCGGACCGGCACATTGGTGACCAATTGCGGAAAACGGGTCCAGCACCGGGCCAGCTCCGACAAGGGTTTGCCCGTTGATTTCATAATCCGCAGAATCTGCAGCGCGCTCACCAGTCCGTCTCCTGTCGAGCTGTGATCCCGGAAGATCAGGTGGCCACTCTGCTCGCCGCCGAAGTTAAATCCGTGCCGCAGCATTTCATCGATCACGTTTTTGTCCCCGACAGCGGTGCGTCGGACGTGGCCCCCCGCGGCATGAATGGCTGCCTCAAGCCCGGCATTGCTCATGACCGTGCTCACGAGAGTTTTTTCAGCCAGGGTGCCCTGAGCGAGCATCTCCAACCCGGCGATGGCCATGATGTCGTCGCCATCAATGAGCATGCCCTTTTCGTCGCAGAGCAAAACGCGGTCTGCATCGCCATCATGCGCGATGCCGATGCACGCCTGGTGTTCGCGGACCCTGGCGCAGGCCAGTTCCGGGTGCATCGAACCGCATTCGTGGTTGATGTTCATGCCATCGGGTTGGTTGCCGTACACGAACACCTCGGCCCCCAACTCGCGCAAGACACACGGGGTGGATTGATAAGCGGCTCCGTGGGCGCAATCAACAACGACCCGCATTCCTTCCAGAGTCATCCCTCGAGGAAAGGAAGTCTTCGCGTATTCAATGTAGCGGCCAAGCGCGTCATCCACGCGCACGGCCTTTCCGATCTCGTCGGCTGTCGGCCGGATGTCTTTGATTTGTCCGCTGAAAACGAGGTTTTCGATTTCGTCCTCAATCCGGTCATCGAGCTTGTAACCATCCGCCCGGAAAAATTTGATGCCATTGTCGGCGTAAGGATTGTGCGAGGCGGTGATCACGATGCCGGCGTCGGCCCGCAAGCTGCGCGTGACGTAGGCGACTCCGGGGGTGGGCAAAGGGCCGATGAACAGGACATCGACGCCCATGGAGAGGATGCCGGACGAGATGGCGTTTTCGAGCATGTACCCTGAAAGCCGGGTGTCTTTGCCCAACACGATCTTGTGCCGTCCCCGGCCGCGCGATTGGATTTCCAGGTTCTTGAACACGTGGCCTGCGGCCCGGCCCAGCTTCAGCGCTGTCTCCGCCGTCACTGGCTCCATGTTGGCCGTGCCGCGGACGCCGTCGGTGCCGAATATTTTCTTGTGCATGATCAGCGCTTTTCCGGCCCGATGACGTCGACCTGGTCGGGATCGGATTGGACGAACGTGATGCCCGGAGGGGTGGTGACTTCGATGCGTTTGGTCAGTCCCCGGGCCGATTCGATGTCGGTCAGATCGACCAGTGCGCGGATATTTCTGGCCTGGAGGCCCTGGAGCAGTTTGGCATCGCCCTGGACGGTGACAGCCACTTCGCTGGGGTGGACTTTGAAATTGCGGACATCGGCTGCGGCTGAGACGACGAGCACGGGGATATTATAATAAGTTTGTTCGGGCAGGTTTCGATTTGCAAAGAAGCCATGGACGCCGC
>DASRKU010000227.1:0-5517 GCA_035648815.1 Verrucomicrobiia bacterium
CTTTCACAGCGGCCCCCACCGAAATCTCCCACTTCCCAACCTTCTGGCCTTTCCGCATGGTCGCTTCGGCCATGGCCAGCCGGACCCGGTCGTCGGTGACGCCCAAATCCCTGACGGCTTCGGCAACGCAATTGGGGGCCAGGTACTCCGTCAACCTGGAATCAAACCAGCCGCTGTTGAGCATGAACGGCGATCGGACAATCGTTCCACTCCGCCGGTAAAACCAATCCTCCTGTTCGGCGGTAGCCGGCATCCCGGATTGGTCCAGCAGCGCAATTTTCCAATCGAACTGAACCGGCTTGCGCGCGTAGCGCTCTTTCAACTCGAGCCAGGCTGGTTCCGCCCAGTAGCACCAGGATGAAATCACATCCAGGTAGTAAGTGACTTGCACGTTCATAAGGTGATCCATGGAAAACTATCGCAAGTACCCTGAAATTCAAGAACAGGGGCGGTTCCGCGGCTTGCTTGGCCGCGGATTTGCGGGCCTGCCGAACCTCATCCTTCAAGCGGGCATGGCAGGGACATCCATCGGCGCGGGGGCGCGAACGGGCGCAGTCAATCCCAGCTCATTCATGCGGGCGGGCAGTTCCGGTTTTCGATTCAATGTGCGCCTGCGAAACGGACTGCTCAGGAGCCGGAGAATGTCCAAAACCTTCATGTGCCGGCCCAGCGTGCGGAGCAGCTTGAAGGTCTGGATGGGACGCAAAAGAAGCCGGCGGGAAAAAAGCAGCGCGTAACCCTTCTGCCGGGCCCTGTTGACGGTCTCACTGGGCAAAACCGTGGGATCAATGTCCGAGCACTTGAACCATTTGGCCCAGTCCCGTTCGTCGTCCAGAATGCCGCGCTCGATGTACTCTTTCCACAACGGCGTTCCGCGATACACACAAAGCCGGTTGAATCCGAACGTGTCGAGTTTGAGCCGCGCGCAAAACCGGAAACTTTCCAGGATATCCTCTTCGGTTTCACCCGGAGAACCGACGAGGAAAAAGCCATGGGCGCGCTCGATGCCGTGCCGCTTGGCTTCGCTGACCGCATGCTCGATTTGCGCCAGCGTCTGGCGCTTGTCCAGCCGATCCAAAATTTTCTGCGTTCCCGCCTCGACGCCAAACGCCAGAAAGTTGCACTTGGACTTGCTCATGATCGGGAATTGATCCACAGCGACTGAGTCCACACGGCCTTCACAGCCCCACTTGAATTCAATTTTGCGATCGATTTTTCCCTGGCAAATCTGCGTGATGCGGTCGCGCTTGAGCAGGAAATGATCGTCCGTCAAATAAATGGATCGATATCCCTGATCATGGAGCTGCTGCATTTCACCCAGCACATGTTCGGGCGAGCGGAAACGCCATTTGCCGTTGGTGAGAGCCGGAATATCACAATAGATGCACGTGAAGGGACAGCCCCGCGACGTCTGCATCGTGCCGAACTTTTCCAGCGACAGCACCGCCGGGACGTCCAGTGGCAAGGATTCAATGTAATCAATCGGCAGCGAAGTTCGGTCGGGATACGGAAACTGATCCAGGTCTTTGATAATGGGGCGCGGTATATTTTTGACGATTTTATCGCCGTCGCGCCAGATGATGCCCGCGACGGAGCCGGGCGCATCGAGGTGGCTCAGGTAATCCGGCAACAACTCCTCGCCCTCGCCCACGCCCACGCAATCGATGTCCGCACAATCCTTCAAAATCCGTTCCTGGTTCATCGTTGCGAACACGCCGCCGACGATGATTGGAACACCGGGCTTTTCCGTTTTGACCAGGCGCGCCATGCTCTTGGCGCCCGGGTAAGTGGTGGTCGAAAGAAACGAAAGGCAAACCACGTCCGGCGGATCCTGGCGCATCGCCAGGGCCACATCCGGCTCCTTCATTTGCGGATGGCACGTGTCGAACATCCGGACCTCGTGTCCGTTTTTGCGCAGGACCGGCGCCAGCGTCTCGATCCCCAGCGGCGGAAATCCCATGACCTTGACGCGCGAATCGCCGGGTTTGGAGCCGCCCAGCTCCTTCGGCAGGAGCCGGTAGAAGTTCTCGTCGTTGACGTAGATCAGGAATATTTTCATTGGGCCACACGCATTGGAGCCTGAAAAGGGCTTAATGATCAAGTTAAAAGATTTAATTCACGACTGAATGGTCGCTTCTTTCGGTTGCGCCCCGGAGTGGGGACAGTTTGTCCCCGATTTTTGCCGTGCAATACACGCACATCGTGAGTTTTTCGAAGTTGGATGTTGGATGGTGGATGTTCGGCTTTGAATTGTATGGGGACGAGCCGTCCCCACTCCTCAGGGCGCAGCCACGCCTTCCAGGGCCATCGGCTGTTCGTGGTCCAGGTGCGCTTCACAAACGCGGAAGAAATCGCCGCGAGTGCTGACGCGCCGGATTTCATAAAGAAATTTTTCCGCCATGAGGGCTCCTTCGCCGATGAAATTCATGAATTTTTTCAGCCGCTGCACCTGCGCCGCGTCGCTGGCCAGGGGAGTCACTTCGGCTTCCCACAATTCGCGCACGTAAGCCAGCACCTCCCGGCCGGTCGGCAACCGCAGCGGTTCCCCGCGCAATCGCTGCCGGACCTGGTCGAAAAGCCATGGATTGCGAATGGCGCCGCGGCCAATCATGAGCCCGGCCACGCCCGTGCTGCGGACCAGCTCCAGCGCATGGTCGGCGCTGTAGACGTTTCCATTCGCCAGGACCGGAAAGGGCAATTCCCTCACCGCCCGCCCGATCAGGTCGTAGCGCACTCCCGGCCTATACATCTGCGCGACCGTTCGGCCATGCACCGTCAGCAGATCAATCCTGTGCCGCGCAAACATCGGGAGCAATGCGTCGAACTCCTCCGGCGATTGGAAGCCAAGCCGCGTTTTCACCGTGAAGGGAATCGAGATCGCCTGGCGCAGGCTGCCAAGGATCGAATCGATTCGATCCGGGTCGCGCAGCAACCCGCCCCCGGCGCATTTGCGATACACGACCGGGGCGGGACAGCCGAGGTTCAAGTCAATGGCAGCGATGGGATACTGCTGCAATTCCACCGCGGTCCGGACCAGCGCGGGAATGTCGTTCCCGATCAACTGGGCAACGACGGGGCGTCCCGTTGGATTTTCGGTAACCGATTTTAGGATCCATTTTTCCAGGCGAGACGAGACATGCACGCGGAAGTACTCGGTCCAATAAACGTCGGGCCCGCCATAGCGCGCGATGACGCGCCAGAATTCCAGCGTGGTAACGTCCTGCATGGGCGCAAGAGCGAGGAGGGGCGCAGGGGCGCGGACCAGCTCGGAAAAAGTCTCCGCGAAAGTCATTTATTTGACCGCGGCCCAGACGCGATGGACGTCCTCATGATCGTCCAGCGTTTGAAGAAACTCCCCGACGTCGGCGCGCTGTTCGTCGGTGAGTGTCGGATAATTTTTCGGCAAATACCCCGGTTCGCTTGTCACGACCGTCCAGCCGTTCTGGGACAGCCATTTGGAAACTGCATAGATCGCTGTGCGGTCGGCGATGAAACGCGCTCCCGCTGCGCCTTCGGGAATGTCATCATTCTGGTGGGCATTCAAAGGCTCCACCTCGTTTGCGCCAGCTTCAATGGCTGCGCCTTCAATGTCCATTTTGGGTTCGGGATGATAGGCTTCGACGAGGCCGATAAAATCGAAAAGGAATTTGTTGCTGCCGGCGTTTCCGAGCTGGCCTCGTTTGAAGAGCACGCGAATTTCCGGCGCGGTGCGATTGACGTTATCGGTCAGGACCTCGACGATCACGGGCACTTTATGGGGCGCGTAACCCTCGAACACCACGTGGTCCATGACCAGCTTCTCCGGGCCGGTGCCGGAACCTTTCTTGATCGCCCGATCGATGACATCGCGCGGCACGCTGTCCTTGCGCGCTTTTTCAATCGCCGTGAACAGCCGCGCATTGGCATCGGGATCGGCTCCGCCCAGCTTGGCAGAGACCATGATTTCGCGGACGAGTTTGCCGGTTTGCCGGCCCTTTTTCAGCCCGGCCACCAGTCGCTTGGCATGTAACCATTGACGACCCATGGGTGGAGCATAGCCAAAAGTGACGGTCAGGACAAGCGAAGTGGGGGGGGTGACGCGTTGATTGCAAAGCATGGCGTAATTCAATGCAAATCGTGAACTACTGTTCCCTCTCCCGTCGGACGGGAGAGGGTCAGGGTGAGGGCTGTTTTTACGTTTTGATTTGGGCAAACGCCTACCGAGGCCTGGTACCTGGCGGACGCCAATCCAGGTGCCAATAAAGATTCCACAGATCCTCTAGTTGCTCGA
The DNA here is from genome assembly GCA_035648815.1 of Verrucomicrobiia bacterium. Taxonomy (GTDB): domain Bacteria; phylum Verrucomicrobiota; class Verrucomicrobiia; order Limisphaerales; family BOG-1460; genus DASRKU01. The sequence continues at coordinate 4,271 of DASRKU010000227.1, forward strand.
GTTCCACATGACCATCCGCGAAACCCATGTTGATGGCGCCAGGCAATCGTTTTGTAATGTCAAAATTGCGGGGAGCGAGCGAGGGGCTGCGGTCGCTGTGCCGCGCAATGGTGATACGCCCCATCTGGGCAGTCGATACTGAGAAAGGCTGGCCCGTATATAAATTGCTGAAAGGTTTGTCAGTCTCTTCCGGCCATGCATCGACCCAGTTCTCCTCGAAAAAAACCGGTGTCAGCGCGGGCTTTTGAATAGCCGAGTCTCCTTTAAAAACCTGTAGCTGCTTCGGATTGCCTGGCTCGAACACTTTCAGATCCGAATACAACCATCCATTGCACCCATAGCTGGCGCTGAATATCTTTTTTCCGTCTGACGTCCAATGCACCCATGCGCGATCGGCGTACCCCTGCTCATCCCCGCGCGGAGGCGGCGGTTCGTGGAGTGGGGCGTCAGGGCAAAATAAATTGCGTTTCAGCGCATTGTCACTCAATGTCTCAATCCAATTGCCAGCCGGAAAAGTCCAATTGCCAGCCGGAAAAGCTGCTGTTTCACTCCCCGCACTCCGGCTGTTGTCTGTGGTGTATATGAGATGCCCAATAATTAACTGCCTGACGTTGTTTAGGCATTGAGCGCGATGGGATTTGGTTGGCCGGCTAGTCACCGCCGGCAGAAGCAGCGCCGCAAAAATGGCAATGATCGCCATCACCACGAGCACTTCAATCAGTGTGAAACCTTCTTTGTCTCGGCAGCTATTCATGCTGGCGTTCACTACAGTTGTTTGACAGGTGATCTTTGGCTCCCCACAAGCCGAGCCTAGCAGGAAGTCACAGCCAGGACAAGGGTTCAGGACCGAATGATGCCTGGCGCCTAAAAAAATTCGCGTCAATTCGCGTAATTCGCGGATAGCAAGTCCCCTTTAATGGATTTCGCGGAATACTTGACCGCGCGGCGTTCCTCCTCGGCCCAACCCGGCAGCACATCTTCTCCGTAAAAAAATTCGTGCTCGAATGTCAGCCCCGCTTTTTCCAGCACGCGCCGGGAGGCCGCGTTCCCCGCCAGCGTGCGGCCGCTGACTTTTCCATAACCCCATTCCTTGAAAGCGCGCCGCACCAATTCGCGGGATCCTTCAGTCGCCATGCCGCGCCCCCAAACGGCCCGCTTCAGGCGGTAGCCCAGTTCCATCTCGTCCGGGGCGATCCGGTCCGGGCGCAAATGAAACCAGCCGATAAACTCGCGGCTCTCACGAAAGT
>DASRKU010000228.1:0-6456 GCA_035648815.1 Verrucomicrobiia bacterium
AAAGTATTTGTGGAGATAGGCTGCCAGTTAACCAGGTCACTGCTGGACTGAATGATATAATTGGTTCCAGCCTGTCCGGTAAGGGTAAAGGCAAACAGGCCCTGGGACTTTGAGGTGGCGCTCAGGGCCGGAGGCGTGGGCGGCAGAACGGCGGCGCCCGGAAGCACAAACAGTGTCACGCTTTGAAGCGGGACCACGGCATTCAAGGTACTCCCCGACAGCGCGACATCGGTCAATTGGTTGATGGTGTTTCCCGAGGTCAATTGCCAGACCTGCGCCGTGCCCGCGGCAACAAAGTTCGTAAGATTTATCGACAGCGTCGCCGACGCAGTCAGGTGTTTGTTGATCACCATCACCGTCAACGCGCCGTCCGAAGAACGGACTGCCGCATAGGCCGTCAGGTTGTTCGGATCGGGGGCGGCGGCAGAGACGCTGGTGTCGCCGAACGTGGATTTATTTCCATCATAATTGCGATACAGCTTCATGGCCTTGTACGTCGGTGTGGATGCTGCGGGAGTGGTCCAGCGCGTCGCCAGGTCGAGACCTTCGCGGCCAAAAATCCCGAGGATATCCGCCTGGGCCGTGGCGCCGTTGATATGATTTTCGGCGCCCCAATTGTACTCGGTAATGCCCGTTTTAATCCCAGGATAATAAGTGCTGACCCAAGACTTCATGCGAGGAATCAGTTTTATTACCTGGTTGACCCAGGTTTCATCGACGTACGTGGTATCCCAGAACTTTCGAGTCAGCCGGTTGCGCAACAGTTGTGTGGAGGTCGAGACATCCGTCCCGGCCACGTTGTCGTCTTCCGGGTAACAATGGAGCGTGAAGTAATCCAGGATGCGATGGCCCGTCGCCAGTTCATTCTGGTGCATCTGATCGAGCAACCACGCCATGTAATCCATGTTCCCGTGCGCGCTGCGATCGGGCGTGGAGCTCCAGTTATGCAAGCCTCCATACCAAAGGTCGTACCCGCTATAAATGTATCCCGACCAGCCGAACTCCTCGGGTCCAAGAACCGTCACGTTGGGATCGTTGGATTTCACCATGCTCCCGTACTCGATCATTTTGTCACGGATCTCTTCCATGGTGGCGCCGATGGGATGCACGTCCCGGTGGGTCGAGTGCCAGATGCTGTGCTCGTTATCCATGATGTAATAGCGCACGCCGCCGTTGGTTGACATTCCCCACCGGTTGGTGAGGTGTTGAACCCAGGCCTGCTGGAAATCGGAGTTGGTGAGAAAATTGGCATCGTTCGGATCATTCACGATATTGGTTCCGCTCGGGCTGCTGATGCCATTCCCGGCATTGGCCATCCACTCCCAGTCCGTAGCCGTTTGCGGCCCGTAGATGTTGGTTGAAAAGCTGGCAAGTTTTCCGCGGTTCGCCCCGAGTTTCGGCATCCAGCCTATCATGGGAATGCTGATCAGCGGCTCCGCGCCGGCTGCTTTGCTCTGGGCAATGTGATCATCGGCCGACGCCCCCGGTGTCGCCGACGAATCCGCAAGGCTCTCGAAATACCAGTCGTTGGCGTGATTATGCGCGTTGAGCAGCCAGTTGTAGCGCGTCTCGGAATTTCCACCCGACCGGTTCAAAACAAAGTTCAAATCATTCAAGTCACCGGAAAGGGCAAAGGCGGTTCCATAGATGAGCGGGCTGATCGCGTGGCGGTTCACTTGCGCGTCCACCGCGACAGCAACAGCAATGTTGGTTACCGGAGGGGCCCCGTTTCCGACAAGGGTGATGTCATCCACATAGAAAGTTTGGGCTGCGGCGCCGCTTCGATCCTGGATATTAAATCGGCCAAAATCCAGGTGGTTGGTGACTCCAAGCGAAGCCAGGGAGAGGGTGATCTGTTGCCACGAAGTTGTCAGTGGCGAGAGCGAGACCGGGGTGCGGCCGGTATTTACGGGCGCCTCCGCGTAGACTTTGAGCAATTGCCCGCCGCTCGTGCCGCCGTGGATCCAAAAGGTCAGATTGGTGTAGGAACTCGTATCGATGTTGGCGTGATGAAGAGACAGGGCGCCGTTTCCGGAAGTAATGGTAACGCTGATGGATTTGGAGCCCGAGTGGACCCTCGCGGTGCCGTTGAAATCTACTGTCGCGGACCAACTCCAATTATCCCAACTGTTCTGCAGGGAGTCCGTATAAATGGGCATATCCGGTTGGGCGGCGCACCGCAGGCACATCGCGCCCATTAAGAGAATGCGGAGGAATCGCCATCCGGGAAGCTTTCTGCTGCGAGGGGGGAAAGGGTTCGTGTGAAGTAAGTACGAAGCAGCCGGGCGAACAGCATTCATGACCTGTAAGATTAGCATCTACCCGGCGATTTAGCTTACCCTTTTCTGTCAGACTATCGTCCGGAATTGTCTTTTGAAACGGGGCTGAACTCTGAAATGCATGTTAGCCGCGTTCTTACGAAGCGCGGCCATGGTTGCCTCGGAATTTATTGCGCGACCTTAGTCCTGTAGAAAAGGACGGCATCCGGCACGGTAAAAAGGAGGTTGCTGGAACTGCCGGTCAACGTGTTCGTAGAGACCGGCGACCAGTTCACCAGGTCGCTGCTGGACTGGATCACGTAATTGGTCCCGGTTTGGCCGGTCAAGGTGAAGGCGAATGTGCCAGGCGCTTTGACGGCAGCGCTGAGCGCGGGCGGTATTGGAGGTGGAACTGCGACGCCCGGCACGACGAACAACGTGATGCTCTGCGCCGTCAGCGCCGCGCAGCAGCGGCGCAACGTGGGCCGTGAATTGCGCGTGGGACGGCAATTGTTTCCGCCCGCTGAACACCGGGCGGGACATCGCGGCAGCGATGTCTCCACCAAACCAATCAAGGGGTGGCGCTTAGGCGCGGAAAGCGTGCGTCAGTGATTGCTTGCCTGTTCGTTGTCTTGTGCTATTTTTCCGGCCATGAAGCCCCTTGGTTTTGAAGACCTGTCGAGGCTGCCTGTACTTCAGTTTTATGAAGGGGCATTCCGAAAGGCCACAGGGGTTCCGCTCAAGGTCGTCGCCCCCGATGCCCCCCGGCACTGTCACGATTTCGGGGCCATGGAAAACCCCTTTTGCACCGCCATCCGGCTCTCGACAGCGGGTTGCGCGCACTGTCTGGAAGCGCAGATGCGAGCCCAGCGCAGCGCGGGCACGAAGCTTGTGCCGCAGCAGGTCAGTTGTTTCGCGGCATTGACGGACATTGCCGTGCCGGTGGTGATTGGCGGAAAGCACGCTGCAACCCTGATGAGCGGCCAGGTGTTTCGTCGCGAGCCGACCGAGCGCGACTTCAAAATGGTGTTGAAAATGGCTGGCGGAGGTCTGGGTGAAGAGTGGGAAAGGAAGGTGCGCAAGGCCTACTTCGCGACGCCGGTCGTGACGGCGGAGCGCTTCGAGGCGATCGTGCAATTGCTCGGCGTCTTCGCCCAGTATCTGGCCGATTACGCAAACAACCACGCTCTTGCCGTCGTGGACAAGGAGCCGCCGCCGGTCACAAGCGCCAAGCAATTCGTCCAAGCCCATGCCGAAGAACCAATCAAGCTCTCCCAGGTCGTCCAGCACGTGAACGTCAGCCGGTTCTACTTCTGCAAGCTCTTCAAGAAGGCCACCGGCATGACGCTGACGGAGTATGTTTCGCAAGTCCGCGTCGAAAAAGCCAAAGCCCTGCTCGTGGATCCTTCGCTGCGGATTTCCGAAGTGGTCTATGCCGCGGGTTTCGGCTCGATTCCCCAATTCAACAATGTGTTCAAGCGCATCGTAGGCATGCCGCCGACCCACTACCGCGAGACACTGCGTTCGCGCCCGCCGTTCTGAAATGAATGGTTGGCAGTTCGCGCCCCCGTCTGCCCCTCATCCAGCGCGCCGGATCTTCCGTTTTCTCTCAGGCCCCGCTTCGGCCGGAGCAATAGCCAATAAGGAAATGCCAACGCGCAAGTAGCGTGGATTGGCCCATTGCTTTATCACAATAAACCATGTCCTGCGGGCACGTTCAAAAATTAATAAACTCCGTTCGCAACGAGCAATCTGCGCAAACACAGTAAAGGAAACCATGAATTCACTCCGTTCATTGAAGCCCCGACTGCAGGGCGGCATCCTGCTCGCAACCATCCTCGCGCTGGCTTGCGCCATGTCCATCGGCATTGTCCTGGCTGACGACGCCAAAGCGCCGGCGGCCAAGCCGCTGCCGCCCCCGCCCCCGGCGCCGGAGAAAACCTCGGCCACGAAGCCGGAGAAGCCCGCTTTGAAAAAGGTCACCGGAGCCGAGCTTTACCAGATCCACTGCAACCGTTGCCATCCGGAGCGGTATGCGACCGAATGGAACTCGGGCGAATGGAAAACGCTCATGACGCACATGCGCGTGCGCGCCAATCTCCCGCCTGCACAGGCAAAACAGATCCTGAAATACCTCCAGGAAGACAGCGGCAATTGACGGCTACATCCCCCAATTACAAATGCCCTTTATGAAAATTCATTTGCATCGTTTTGGTTTGTTGCCGATTGGTTGCGCCCTTGGCCTGGCCCTGGCACAGCCTGTGGCCGCCGTCACGGACGAGGAATTCAACGCGCTCAAAGACGTGGTTGGAAAACAGGGTCAGCGAATGGATCAACTGGAGCAAACGCACCAGCAGGATCAGAAAACGCACGAACAGGACCAGCAGACCATTCAAAAACTGCAGCAGCAGGTGGGCGAAACCCAGCAAATCGCCACGAACGCCATCCAAAAGGCCGAAGCCGCGCAGGTCCAACCGGTTCATCCCATACCACCAGGCCCCGCCTCGACGCATAACTTCATGGTGGTGGGCGATGCCGAAGTCCAGTTTGGCAAGGTCCAGGGCCAGCATAGCGCCTTTGCGATGGCTGATTTTGCGCCCATCTTCCTGTTCCGCGCCAACGACAATGTGCTGTTCGAGGCCGGATTTGACGTGACCCTGCAAAACGGTTCCCAGCCCGGCGGCGGCAGCTCGACTCACGTCGACCTGAGCTTTGCCCAACTCGACTATCTCTTCAATGATTACATCACCTTTGTCGGCGGCGACATCCTGCTGCCCCTGGGCACCTACTCCGAGCGGACGGCGGGATGGCTGAACAAAATCCCCGACGACCCGCTCGCGCGTGATTTCGTCCCGGGCAGCGGCATCGGCATGCAACTGCGAGGCGCAGTGCCGATTGGCCAGTCGGGCCAGAGCCTCACGTACGCTGTCTTCGGCGTGAATGGCCCCTCGTCGCTCGACACCAACGGCCTGGCCTCAAATCTGGACCTTGGCGGAAACGTCGGCGATACCGGCAACTGGCACTCCAACCCCAGCGGCGGCGGCCGAATCGGATGGTTCTTCCCCTGGAAACCTCATTATGACGTCGAACTGGGCGTTTCGGGCCAATCGGGCGAATGGGACAATGCCGGCAGTCACCTCTGGTCCGCGGCTGTCCTCGATGCCGCCGTCCATATAAGCCCCTTCTTCGAAGTGAAGGGTGAATTCATCAACTCCTGGTACGGAACCGATGACTCCGGCAACGTCCATGCTCGCGGCGGTTGGGTCCAGGCCGGCTATAAACTGGCGGGATTGGACCTGGACTACCCGGTCATCAACAACCTCGAACTGGTGTCCCGTTATGACCGGGTGGATGACGGCCTGGGAACCAGAACAGACCGTTGCACCTTGGGTTATGTGTATTACTTTTCCAATACACTGTTGTTCGAAGGCGATTACGAATTCGTGCACAGCCGCGGCCCGGCAGCGCTGCCGTCCAATGAATTTGTCTTTCAACTGTCATACGGATTCTAAAGAACTGAAAAATTGAATTATGCGAATGAAATTACATCTCCCCCTGCTCGCCGGCCTGGCCGCGCTGGCCCTGGCCGCCCCGGCCACAGCCCGGGCACAAGAGCAACAGCTCGATCCCGAAACCAAGGCGCGCGTCGAGCGGTTTGAAAAAGGACCGGCCACCATCGATGTCTCCAAGTACCCGGATGGCATAAAGGAGAATTACGAAGTGTTTTCCACCAAATGCGCGCAGTGCCACAAGCTCAGCCGGCCAATCAATTCCGATTACGCCCTGCCCGATGAGTGGTCGCGCTACATCAAGCGCATGATGCACAAGCCCGGCTCCGGCATCAGCAGCGCCGAAGGCAAGAAGATCTATGACTTCCTCGCCTACGACTCCAGCGTCCGCAAAAAAGCCATGGTCGACGAAAAGCTCGCCAAAGCGACGCCTCAGGAGAAATCAGACGCCGAAACCAAGATCAAGGAAGTCCACACCAAGTACGACCAGAAGTGATGTCGGATTCTCATCCCGGAGAGCGTGAAATGTCCGAAACCTTCTCGGTTGAATTGCCGGGGGTGGATTACTTCACCCGCCAGGTGCTGTGCCGCGAAGGCTGCCCGGTGCGCACCGATGCCGGCGGTTACGTCCAGGCCATCTCGGAAGGCCGTTACGAAGACGCTTACCTGATTGCCCGCGCTCCAAACCC
>DASRKU010000229.1:0-7397 GCA_035648815.1 Verrucomicrobiia bacterium
CCTTGGATCGTGCGCGCGGCACGACCCCGAATGGTCAGTTCACGGGTGAATTGAGCTCGTAGCGAAGTCATAGCTCCGCCAGCCTGACGACCACGATGCCCCGGCAGCTACCTCAACGCGCCGCCCGCTTTCAGCTCCTCCCCCGCGCCGCGGCTTCGTTCAACCAGGCGCCGCTGCCAATTCGGCCGTCGGTCACGCCTCGTGCGTGCGCACGAGTCGCGCCCGCCGGCCTCATGGCAGGCCGGTAGCGTTGGGCATAACACATGAATAGATTCAAGACCATCGCGCTCTGGGCCGCGTGTATTATTGGAATTTGCTATCTAGCATCTGCGGCGGCCTACCTCGCTGGTTATCGAACCTACCGGTTCCCCACTCGGACGATGGAGCCCACGATCAGGAAGAATGAAAGAGCGATTGGAAGATTATCGGAAAGGTATCGGGATCACATTGCACGATTTGATGTCGCCATCTTTCGCGATCCAAGAGGAAGTGGCGAGATCTACGCCAAGCGGATCGTAGGCTTGCCGGGCGAGCACATCACAACAAGTGCCCAAGGTGTAACGATCAATGGCCGAGGTTTGAATTTGCCGGCCGCTGTGAGCGTTTCTGGACTTCAGTTGAAGACATGTGATCTCGTTATCCCAACAGACACGGTTTTTATCCTTGGGGATCATACCGAGAATTCGTTGGATAGCCGGTACCTTGGTCCGATCCGCACAGCCGATGTCATCGGCTACATGGTATTCAAGAAATGATGATTTCGCCCAACCAGCCATCGCTGCCAATTCGGCCGTCGGTCACGCCTCGTGCCTGCGCACGAGTCGCGCCCGCCAGCCTCATGGCAGGCTGGTAGCGTTCTGGCAAACGAGCCCGTGAGCATGAACCGTCAGCCATGATTCGGTGCGTTAAAAGTACGCGGTTTGATTTGCTCGCGTCGCCGGTAAGTGCAAAAGCGGCGTGGTCTGCGGTGGCTTTCGATTGGGTGAGAGTTTTGAAGAGCGATGTTCCCGCCGTCCGTTCGCTCACGCCAGCGGCACGAGTCGGCGACATCGGCGGTGTGCTCGCTTGCCCCGGTCCGCGTCGCTTTTCGGAAAAGATTTCCCAGAACCAGTTATCTCTGCCAACGCCGGGAGAACGCCCGCCTTCCAAGCAAAGTCTGGTGCCCGTCGTGGCAGGCTGGTAGCGTTCGCCACATACTATGAAACTCCACGCACTCGGGATTTGCATCGGTCTAGCGATGGCGTCGGCGTGTGTCGCTGCGTCCGCGACCGATACCCAGCCCGAAATACCGCCAGGGGCATGGTATCGGTTTGAAGATTCTCAGAGTTTTCCGACGCCTTTTCGGGATGCAGCAGCGGCGGTGATGGCGGCCGTCGAAAAGAATGGGTTAAAGCCTGCGATGTATTTCATCCGGTTCAAATACGGACCGGGACGGCAAATCTTGACGTTCGAGCTTTGGGATGTACGCGCCTTCCCGCTAGATAGTCGACGTGTGGGAAATCCCGGAGGCGAGTGTCGCACCATCGAGTACAATTCCGTCGAAAAGATGGTCACTCGAATCTACGGATGGAGATGAAAACCTTGGCGAACAAGTCGCCGCACCCAATGGCCTTGGCCGTCACGCCTCGTGCGTGCGCACGAGTCGCGCCCGCCTGCGGCCCTGGGTGGTCTTAGGCGTTCTGGCAAAGGGACGCGTGAGCATAAACTGCCAGCGATGATTCGAAGCGATAAAAGTTCGCGGCTTGGTTGGCCCACGTCGCCGGGAAGCGCAAGAGTGGCGCGGTCTGCAGCGGCTTTTGTTGGGGTGAGAGTTTTGGGTCGCGGTGTTCCCGGCATACGTTTGCTCACGGTCGCGGCACGAGTCGGCGACATCGGCAGTGTGCTCGCCCGCCGCAGTCCGCGCCCGTTTTCGGAAGAGAACTCCCAGAACCAGTCATCACTGCCAACTCCGGGGCATCGTCCGCCTTCCAAGCGAAGTCTGGCGCCCGTCGTGGCAGGCTTTTGACGTTGGGCACACAGAATGAAATACCTGCTTCTTGCCGTGCTCTTTGTCGTCGCTGCGTGCGCTGATAGGCAGAAACGCGAGCGAGCCGAATATTTCGCAGCCTGCCGTGCGCAAGAAGAAGGCTATTATGGAAATGACGCCAATCGTGCCTACGAGGCTGAAAAGACATTTATTGAGTTCGTGAAGAATCGTCAGAGGACTGGCGCGTTTCTGGCCAACCCGGATGTGCTTGTGTGGGAGTACCCACGGCTGGCGCTTGCCGCGGAAGCTTGCGATCGAAAGGACGAGGCTGAGCGCCTTTATCTGATTGCCCAGCGCTATGCCAGAAGAGTCTATCCGAACGAGGACCCGACGAAGACCAGTGCGGCGGCGTTGCGTACTGCAATCGAAGAGATGACACCGGTTCGGCAAGCACCATGGAGAAAGCAATGAAGAATTCGCCCAACCAGCGGCCGCTGCGAACGGCCTTCGCTGTCATGCCGACTGCGGAGCAGCCGGCACGCCAGCCGGCGGCACGTCGCAGGTCCTGAGCGTTGGGCGAACCAAGCACGATGAAGAAGAGAACGGCTATTCGTGGAGTTGTCGCCATCGCCGTTCTTGGCTTCATCGCTATCATCGCGCTTAACCCACTGCGAAAGTCGCCGGAGAGAATACGTGCGTCGCTATTGGCCGCGACACCGCTTGATTCAAGCGTGGCAGATGTGCGAGCAACGGTTGAACGGAAATTCGGAAAAGGAGCGACCTATTATCCGAAAACCGGATTTATGAAGCGGGAGATAGATCCGAAAATTGTGGGCTCCTCATCCCTAGAAATGCACCTTGGCGAGTATAGGGAGCTGCCGATCCCGCTCAGTACCGATGTCACCGCATTTTGGGGCTTCGATGGAAATGGACGGCTGATCGATGTGTGGGTATGGAAAACTACAGATGGACCATGAGAACGACCGCCCAACCAGGCGCGAGAGGCAATGGCCACAGCTGGCATGTCAGCTGCGGGGCAGCCGCCACGCCAGCCGTGTCCCTGCCTCCGCTTCAGCGTTAGGCGAAGACTATGATCATCGAATGCCATAACTGCAAAGCGCGCGTCGACGGTGAAGTCCTGGCGTTTCACCAGGAGGAGGAGGCCTTTTGGAGTACCCGAACCTATCTCCTGAAGTGTCCCGCTTGCTCGACCGCTCTTATCGGCGTTGCGGAAGATGCACCCAGCCCGAAAGCCGGGGAGCAAGCTTGGACGGATCTTGTTCGTGTTTATCCCAAGCCCAGGAGAATCCTGACTTCGTCGGTTCCGAAACAGGTGAAGGAATCCTTGAAAGAGGCTGAAAAATGCATGCAGGTGGGCGCCTATCTCGCGGCGACTTCAATGGCGGGTCGCGCACTTGAGGCGGTTTGTCGGCATTACTCGACCGAGGGCGTGAATCTCGCTCGCGGTCTGAAGGAGTTGCACGAAAAGAAGGTCATCGACGACCGCCTACTTCAATGGGGAGAGCAATTGCGAATTCTTCGGAATTTTGCTGCCCATGCGAACGACATTGAGATAGCCGCGAGAGACGCGGAGGATATCGTCACATTCGTATATGCAATCGTGGAATACATCTTTGAGTTGACGCAGAAGTTCGAAGAATTCCAAAAGCGCCAGAAGAAGAATGAGAAAACCGCCTAACCAGCCATCGCTGCCAATTCGGCCGTCGGTCATGCCTCGTGCGTGCGCACGAGTCACGCCCGGCCGCCTCATGGCAGGTCGGTAGCGTTAGACCTTTGAATAATCCAAACGATTTTTCATCTCCAGGTAAAACTATGAAAACCTACGAGCATCATCCACACCCCCACATCGAATTCCGGAAAAAGCATGCCCCCAAACCCAAGTCTCCCCCTGAAGGTCCGGTAGCCCGTTTCAACACATTCCTAGGCGATCGGATCACAAAGGGCGTGGGTACCATGTGGTGTGCCTACGCCTTCGCGTTGATTGCATTCATCAGCCTGCCGGAAGCCATTCACACAGGGACAAGCGCACTCATATCTTGGATCGCGCAGACCTTTCTGCAATTGGTCCTGTTGTCCATCATCATAGTGGGCCAGAAAGTCGAGGGAGCAGCAGCTGATACTAGGGCAGACGACACCTATAGGGATGCCGAGGCCATACTGTACGAGGCGCTTGAGATCCAGAAGCACCTTGAAGCGCAAGATGCATTGCTTCAGAGACTCATCGATACCAATCGGAAAGACTCCAAGCAATGATCCACGGTCTAAAATCGCCGCAGGCAACGCGGGATGGCGGTTCCAGTTCCGCTTCGCGGTTCACGGTTTTTGGTCCCGCGTGCCTGAGCTCTGGACGTTGGCTGAAAGAGACAAGCGATGACGAAGGATGAAGACCATCTAAGGTTGTTGTCGATATTCCACTACGTTGTTGCCGGGCTGGCTGGGCTGTTCGCGCTTTTCCCGATTTTCCATTTGGTGTTCGGGCTGTTCTTGATCCTTGCTCCGGCAAAATTTGCTGGGAAGGGAGAGCCACCGCCAGCCTTTATTGGCTGGATTTTTGTCACTTTCGCTGCCGTGTTTATCACTATCGGATGGGTCCTTGCGGCATTCGTCCTTACGGCTGGTCGATTTCTGGCGAAGCGGAAGCATTACATGTTCTGTCTTGTGATGGGAGGGGTGGAGTGCATTTTTATGCCGTTTGGCACAGTGCTGGGTGTGTTTACGATCATCGTGTTGATGCGCGAGTCGGTGAAGCCGCTATTCGCAGCCAACACCTATAAAGCCCGGATAGGTCAATAGGAAAAAGGAGTCGCGCCAGAAGTTTTTTTATCTTCCGTTTAACGTCCTGCGAGCGGGAGCGCCGTCTTAATTTCCTAAAGGCGGTCTCGGACTCAGGGAGTCCGGCCAAACACCTATTCGTGACTCAATCGAGCCAGCCAATCGTCGGGATCGTTTCGGGATCGTGGTGTCGCAGAAACAACTGAGGTGATCGGAAATGCTTGCGCTGAATTTGGGTGCGTTTTGGGGTCTTAGGGGCGATTTTAGGCCTCGATTTTTGGCTGGAAGGGAAGATGCCGCTCCTGACGGAGCTGGATTATCTGGTTGGCCGAATTCTACAAAGATTTCACGCCTACGGCGTTTCGGGTTGGCCACAAACATGCCATGCCTGCGGCGCTTTGGGTTGACTGCTGGTGGCTTCTTGAATTTGAAATTTCAAATTTGAAATTACCGGCGCCTATGGCGCTGGCGGCTTGGTCTTCGGGCGCTGGTTCACATAATTTCGCCACAGATCGGTCTGCACGTAGAGCTCCAGGAAAGCGCCGGGGCGTAATTGAAACAAACCGGCCATGACGTGGTTGCCGCCGGCTTCCAGGTCCGCGTGGAATTGGGTGGAGACAATCATGATGGGGGCCAGGGGGTTGGGCGGCAATTTTTCCCACCATCCAACCTGGTCGAAAGCGCGGAGATACCATGGCAGAGGCCAGTAATCGTTGGCCGGCGCGATGACCTTGATCAGCACATGATGTCCGTCGGGTTGCGCTTGCGCGAGGGCCTGCACGGTATCGGCCAGTTCCAGGATATTGGGCGAGGTCTGCGCATACACGTAAGGGTTTCCCCGGTCGGTCGCGTCATTCTGGCTGGCGAGCCATGCCTGTGCGGCCAGGTGACCCGCGCCAGCCAGCAACAAAAAACCACACAGCGCCTTTGCCCAGAAGGCCCGCGGCTTTTGAAACACGACAACAGCTCCCGCCCCGGCCAGCAGGATCATCGGATGCACAAACCCCAGCATGCACCAGGGCGTTTTGTAAGGGATGAAACTGTAAATAGCCGTCAGCGTGAGCGCGTACAGACCCAGGAACCTGAGGAACTCCTGATGCGAACCCCTCGGGCTTTTGCGCCGCGCGGCAGCCACAAACCCAATCGCGGCAAGCACTGCAATGAATGCCTCGGTCCAGAATCGGCCCCCTTTGGTGTGGAAATACAAAAGCCGGGACAGATAAAAATCCCAGGGGTGCACATGCGGAGACGCTCCTTGAGCGCGATGCAGCCATGGGAAATAGGTTTTGACCGCGTCGATCGGGCCGCCGGCGTTGGTGAACAGGGAGGAGAAAAAGAGGACTGCGACAAATATCCAGACGCCGATCGCCGCCAGGAGATGCCGCTTTGAAATGGGTGATGCTTTTTTGGGTGCGCCGGCTTCGCACCTGGTCCAGAGGGTGTTCACAATGCCTGCCATGGCCAGGGCTGCGATCACCAGCACGAAGGTTTCCTTTGTGCTTTGCATCAGGCCTGCTGCAGCACCGGCCAGGATGGCCCAATACAGTTTTCGTGACCGCAAATACCGCCACCCGGCCCCCAGTGCCAGGAAGGTGGAAAAGACCAGCAACGTTTCGTGGATATAATCGCGGCTGTAATAAACCAGGGCCGGTGAAATGGCTGTCAACAGGCCCGCACAGACCAGGGCGCCTCGCCCAAGCCCGTCGGCAATTAATGGCAGCAAGAGAATCAGCCCGATGCCGAACGCCACGGTCAGGCCGCGCAGCCGCGCTTCATCGATTACGCTGAACGCGGGCGCCCGGGTCAGGGCAAGCCAGGCGCTGGTGAAGTAAGCTAGGGTCGGGCCATGGTGCTCGTTTGGGTCGTAGCGGTAAACGCCCTGTTCGCGCAGGGAGCGGACCTTCAATGCATTGACCGCCTCGTCATTGTGCATGGGCCTGCGGCCCAGTTCGGGCAATCGCAGCGCCAGGCCCACGAGCAGCGCCGCCACAAGCCCCAGAATGACACTTCGGGTCATTGCCAGTTGTGACCCGGCGACTTTCATTTGGCTGGTCTGCCGTAAATCTCCACTTCGGTGTATTCGTTCAAAACGCTTTCGGTGCTGCCGCGGCTGTAAAGGCGAACGAACCGCGCCCGCGCTCCGTTCATGGGCACCAATTTGCCCTCATGTGTTTCAAAATATTCGCGGTCCGTCCCCGCCCCCCGCCCCGAACTGTTGTCCCGGTCGTTGTTGAAAAGAGTCCGGACATTCTGCGCGAACGCGGCGTCATCAGCGACCTGGACGATGACATCATGGTACACTTTCGGCGTGTCATGCGCGTGCCAGATGAGGATGGCAAACAATTCAAACGTGTTGCCCAGGTCGAACTGCACATATTGCGAGCCCTTTCGGAGCAGGACGACCCCGGTATCCGTCGCCTGTTTGTCGCCATCGGTGATCTTTGCCAGGACTCGCGGAGTCGCGTTGGTGTCGCTGGCCGTGATGGCGGTGCCGGGCGCGACATTTTTTACGTCCTTGGGCACCAGGAAAGGCGGACGGGGTTTGGTGGCAAGAGGCTCCACATCCGACCCGGCGGGAATATTTTGCGGGGTGCCGACGAAGGCGGGCGACGGGAGTTTCAGCGTCAGGGGAACCAAA
>DASRKU010000230.1:0-4102 GCA_035648815.1 Verrucomicrobiia bacterium
GAATCTCTTCGTGAACGCCGTGGGAGCGCCGACCGTTCCGGATGAAGCGTTGGAGCTGACGCTCACGGCCCAGTATGACTTGTGGAAGAATGTGATGAGCCGCTTGGAATTGCGCTGGGACCATGCGTTGAATGCTCAAGGGGTCTGGGGTGGCACGGTTTCTAACGGCTCGGGCAGTCCTGGGACTGGCACCAGAGACAACGCCGTGATGCTGGCCGCAAATATCATCTACAAGTTTTAGCCGAAAACACAGTTCCTCCACGGCCCCTTCGCGCAAGCGAGGGGGCCTTTTTTTTCACCGTCCAGCCCGGAGATTGCCTCAGGAAGGTTGCTGCTGCGTCAGGCAATGCAGCGTGCCGAATCCAAGCACGAGGTCCACGGCGTGGATTCCGATGACCGGCCGGTCCTTGAAAAGTTCGCCCAAAATTCCCAGCGCCAGGCGATCGTTGGGATCATTGAACGTGGGAACAAGCACGGCAGCATTGCAGATGTAAAAGTTGGCGTAGCTCGCAGGCAGCCGGTAATTGTCGAAAAATAACGGCGCGGGCATGGGCAAGGGCACCACCTCCGGTTTTGATCCATCTTCCAGCCGCAATTGTCCAATGCGATCCCAGTTCTCCGCCAAAGGTCTGTAATTGATATCCTTTGGATTGGTCTCTTGGATTAAAACCAGTGTTGTTGGATTCACAAATCGGCAAATGTCGTCGATGTGCCCGTGCGTATCATCGCCCACAGGCCCCTTGAGCAGCCACAACACGTTCGTCACCCCCAGATAAGCCTTGAGGGTGTCGTCGATCTGTTTGCGGCCCAGCCCGGGATTGCGCACCTGGACCTTCGGATGCAAATAGCACTCCTCTGTCGTCAGCAGCGTGCCGCGTCCATTAACCTCAAGACCGCCTCCCTCAATCACAAAACTCCGGCCGTCGCACCGCGCATTGAAAAGGCGCTTGCCAAGCAGACGCGCAGCCGTTTCCGGCACCTTTCGGTCCTTCTGCCAATCCGGATACTTCGCCCATGCGTTAAAATGAAAATGCACAATCGCCGTCCCGGATTTTGGACCCTTCTTCTTGACGAATATCGGCCCGCTGTCGCGTGTCCAGCCGCGGTTGGTCGGATGGACGATAAACTCCACTTTCTTCAGTTGAACTCCGGCGCGGCCCAGGAATGCCCGGGCGAGCTTTTCGTCCTGGCGATGTCGAACAAGCATGCGCACGATTTCCTTCGACGAAATTTTGCGCGTGATTTCGCCGTAGACCCAGCGGATAGTCTCGAGCTTGCCGGGCCAGTCGGTCGGGTTATGCGGCCATGCCAGCCAAGTGGCCTCGTGTCTCTCCCATTCGGCCGGCATTGAAAATCCAAGCTTGTCCGGTGTCGCGTCGCTCCTGTCGGTCGGTAATAGCATAAGGTTAGGGCGAAAGATAAAAGCTTCTGACGGACAGTCAATCGGGTTGAGCGCGGGCCGGGGGCTTCCGGGGGGCTGGAATATTTTGATTTTAAGAGTTGGCAAGCGCCCGGGGCTGCGTATTGTTTGTGACAAATTTTTTTATTATGGCCAGAACAAAACGCGCACATATTCGATCCCGAGAAGACATTTCCGAAATGCCCGAGTGGATGAAGGCAAAACATTGCCCGCACAAAAAGCAATACATGGCGGGCAAACGCATTCAACCACGAAATCTCAATGGCAGGGAAAAACTGACGTACATCATTGATGAAGTCTTCCTGGCGTACAACTCCGCCAGGCTCAAAGAAGCCTGCCAATTGTTCGCCAATCGCATGCTCGCTTCGGACGTGACGATTGGAATGAGCATTTCCGGCGCGCTGACGCCCGCGGGCCTGGGCTGCTCCAGCATCATCCCGCTCATCAAGGCCGGGTTTGTGGATTGGATCGTCTCGACGGGCGCAAATCTCTACCATGACATGCATTTCGCGCTGAACTACCCGGTTCATTCCGGGAGTTTCAAGTTCGATGATACCGACCTCCGGGATAATGACCTGGTTCGGATCTATGATGTGGTCATTCCCTATTCCGACGGGCTGATGGCGACGGACGAACTGCTGCGCAAATTGCTTTGCGAGCCCGAATTTCAAAAGGAAATGGGCACAGCGGAGCTGCACTACCTGCTGGGCCGGTATTGCGCGGAATGGGAACGAAAGAACAAGCTCAGGGACGTTTCGGTGCTGGCCGCGGCTTACCGGGCCGGGGTGCCCTGCTACACATCCTCACCCGGTGATTCCACCATTGGCATGAACGTCGCCGGAATCGAACTGCGCGGGAACAAGCTCCGGGTCAATCCTTCCATCGATGTCAATGAAACCACCGCTTTCGTTCTGGCGGCGAAACGGGCCGGCGGCCGCAGCGGCGTTGTGCTCTGGGGCGGCGGCAGCCCGAAAAATTTTACCCTGCAAACCGAGCCGCAAATCCAGGAGGTCCTGCGAATCAAGGAAGTGGGGCAGGACTTTTTCATCCAGGTCACCGACGCCCGCCCCGATACCGGCGGCCTCTCGGGAGCAACTCCAAGCGAGGCCGTAAGCTGGGGCAAAGTGGATCCGACCAAGCTGCCGGACGCTGTCGTTTGTTATACCGATACTACGATCGCCATGCCTCTCCTGACCCATTATGCCCTGGCAAAACACAAACCCCGGAAATTAAAGCGCCTCTACGACCAACGCGCCCGGGTCATGAAGATCCTGACCAAGGAATACTTCGTTCATAACAAGGTGAAGATGTTGGACGGCTCCGAACCGGATCTGGATTGATCCATCCAATTCTCTCGCTCTCGTCTTCGAAATGAAAATGGCCGCGTTCCCAGGAACGCAGCCATTTGAGTTTTCGAAAAGATGCTCCGATCAGGCGACCGTGACTTCCTTGCTCAGGTACACGTCCTGGACGGCATTGAGCAGGCCGATTCCTTCTTTGAGCGGCCGCTGGAATGCTTTCCGTCCGGAAATCAGGCCCGTGCCCCCGGCGCGTTTGTTGATGACGGCAGTCATGACGGCCTGTTCGAGGTCACCCTTGCCTTTGGATTCGCCTCCGGAATTGATCAGCCCTGCGCGGCCCATGAAGCAGTTGGCCACCTGGTACCGGCACAGATCGATCGGGTGATCGCTGCTCAGGTCGGTGTAGATTTTCTTGTCGAATTTTCCGTAGCTCGACCCGCCCATATTCAGCGCCTCGAAGCCACCGTTATTTTCTGGCAGCTTCTGCTTGATAATGTCGGCCTCGATGGTCACCCCGAGGTGATTGGCCTGGCCGGTGAGGTCGGCGGCGACGTGGTAGTCGGTTGACTTTCCTTCCGCATTTTTCACTTTAAAGGCGTTGTTCCGCAAATAGCACCACAGCACCGTGGCCATTCCCATCTCATGAGCCGTATGGAAGGCCTGGGCGACCTCCACGATCTGGCGGCCGCTTTCGGCAGACCCGAAATAAATGGTGGCGCCCACCGCCGCGCAGCCCATATCGGCCGCTTCCTTGACTGTTCCGAACATGATTTGGTCGAATTTGTTCGGGTACGTGAGCAATTCGTTATGATTGATTTTTGCAATAAAAGGAATCTTCGGGGCGTACTTGCGCGCGGTCATCCCGAGCACGCCGAAGGTGGATGCCACGGCGTTGCAGCCTCCCTCCAAAGCGAGCTGGACGATTTTTTCAGGATCAAAATAGTCCGGGTTCCTGGCGAAGCTGGCGCCGCCGGCATGCTCGATTCCCTGGTCCACCGGCAAGATGCTCACATACCCCGTCCCGGCCAGCCGGCCTGAGCCAAAGAGGCGCTGCAGGTTCACCAGCACTCGATTGTTCCGGTCGGTCTGAGAGAAAATCCGGTCTACAAAATCCGGCCCCGGAACATGCAGGCGTTCCTTGGCTATTTTTGGGTTCTTGAAACCGAGCAGATACTCGGCTTTATCGCCGAGCATGGATGTGATTTGTATCATAATTTTGTTTGATTAAAAACCAAAGCAACCGTGCGTGCAATTGAGCAAAACCATTCAGCAGTTGCTGTATCGGAAAATCAGCCCTTGCGGAACTCACGCCTTCAACCCGTCGCGAAAAATCGTATCAAGACCCGATTGGCGCCGCCACATCCGATTCTGGCTTTTTCTT
>DASRKU010000231.1:0-11796 GCA_035648815.1 Verrucomicrobiia bacterium
TCGTGGAGCTTTGCAGGGCATCCCTGTTTCCAAGGGCATAGATGTCGGCAATAACCTTGCGGGCTTGGAGTTCAGTGAGGCGGCCCGCCCTGGCCTCGCGGCCGGCTTCCTCAAAATGGTTCGCTATGCGCTGCGCAAGACGCTTGGTTTCTCGGGCATCCAGGGAGTCCTCAGTCTTGGCATTCTCGGGAATCGTCATCGTGGCTCCGAGAAGATCCCCAAGCAATTTCTGGAGCGGCTCCAGGTTAGCCTTGGTGACTCCGTCCACCGGCACCCGGGTGCTCCGCTGGGTCCGAGTGCCATCTGGAAGCGTGAAGCAGGCTATCCAGAATGGGGAGTTGGGTAATTTGCGGATACTGGCCATATTCTGTTACAACTATACTTACAACCACCAACAGTGTCAAGCTTGTTCAACTGTGGCTTGTATTCGTGAAAATACCGCCCTTCTTAGGCAGGATGCGAATCGGGGGTTCGAATCCCCCTCTCTCCGCCACTTTTGCCTAAGATCGATTGCGAGGATTCTTCAACCCGAAGGGTTGGCAGAAAGTAGCCGGAGGTCGCAGTCAGGCGGAGACCTCCGGTAATCAGTCGAGAGGGAATGCATCCTGGAGGGATGCAAGAACTCTTCAGAGACCACAATGCGGTCACATCTGGACATTCTACAATTGCCACATGTGAGCTGTCGGTCATTGTTTGCGGATGTCGAGACCTTTAAGCAATCGAGCCGGCTGGCGGGTGGTATCGTGTCACCCGGAAATGAGTGCCAGCCGACAGCGACTGGCCGGCAGCAAACCAGAAGGGGCGCAGCAAGCTCAATTGTACAATGTCCAGATGTGACCCTGTCAAACGCAATACCAGGTGGGTTTCTGCACGAAACAAAACTAAATCATTTTCCCATGCAAAACTTGAAACTAAAAATCTTGTTGGTCACGGTCCTGGTCTTGCAGCTTTGTGTCACCTTTGCCGAGCCTGTGTCGGATCGAATCACCGTGACCTTGCGGGGTCAGGGCCCGGATGTCGTGCTTATCCCCGGACTCGCCTCATCGGGCGCGGTCTGGGATGCCACGGTCGGGCACCTTGAAGGACACTATCGCCTGCATATCGTTCAGGTAGCCGGGTTCGCCGGCGCGCCGGCGCGCGCAAACGCCCAGGGACCGGTAATCCAGCCCACGCTCGATGCCCTCGACGCCTATATCAAAACAAACAAACTAAAGTCGCCAAAGGTGATCGGCCATTCGCTCGGCGGGTTGATGGGGATGATGCTCGCCCTTCAGCATCCCGAAGACGTGGACAAGCTGATGATCGTGGATTCGCTTCCATTTTACGGGGCATTGTTCGGCGCGAATGACGCCGCCGCGGCAACGCCGCAAGCTTCCGCAATGCGTGATAGCATCATCGCTGAAACGCAAGACGCCTACGCGCAGAGCGAAAGAGGATTCCTCCGTTCTCTGGTCAAATCGCCGGAAGGTCTCAAGGCGGCAACCCGATGGGCCGTCGCGTCCGACAAATCGGTCGTGGCTCGTGCCATGTTCGAGAACATGACGACAGACATTCGCCCGAGACTGCACGAGATAAAGATGTCAGTAACGATGCTCTATCCCTGGGACCCTTCGACCGGTATGCCGCAGGCTGTCGTCGATGGGCTGTATCGGAAAGGCTTTGCGCCGCTGCCGAACAAGACGATTCTGCGCATCGAGAATTCGTTTCACTTCATCATGCTCGACCAGCCGAATGTATTCGCGGCCCAGGTAGACACGTTCCTCAAGTGACTGGTACACCCAGGAGCTGTCCATTCAAATCCAGGTTGGCTGTCCCGATCGAGCCGGGACTCCAGTTTTTTTGCGGACTTGGCTTGCTTGAAACCAGAGCGGCACAAAGGCTGGTCAGCCGCGAAATCCGCGGTTAAAGTCACGGTCAGGATTGGGATGGGTCTCCGGCAGAGAGACTTGTCATGAACGTTATGCCAGCCGTTCAGGCTCAGCACAATGCTTGCGAGGACTTTGCGACCTCGATCGAAGGCGCAGGCGCTCCATGTGGATTTCAGGCGCGATGGCGATGGGTGGCCGATGGTGGGCTTCATCCTTATGGTCGATGAGTTTCGAAGTGACAATGGGGCGGCGCGTTTCGTGCCGGGCTCGCACAAGTGGTCCACGGTTCCCGCGGATCGCATGAAGGACCCCGTGACCGACTACGAAGGCCAGGTCCAGGTGTGCGGGCCGGCGGGGTCCATGATTGTTTACAATGGATCTGTCTGGCATGGGCATATGGCAAATTCCACCGGCGGGCCACGCCGTTCAATACAAGGGGCCTATATTCGGCGGGAAGCCCAGTCCGGAGTCAACCTGCCTGCCCGCATGCGTTCCGAAACTCTCGCTCGCATCGGATCGCTTGCGAAGTATGTATTGGCCGTGTAAATACAACGAGAAGCGCACACCGCTGCGGGAGAGAATTTGTTGAACCGCGGATTTCGCGGATTTCGCGGATGATGAGGCAGTACTCCAATCCGCACCCCGTATTTTGCTTCAAAGATTGCTACTGTTAAAATCGCTGGTATATTCACTGGCCATTTAACAGACAGATTTGGCAAACGCTATGGCTACACTCAAAACGGTCCTGATTATTTTTGAAGTGCTCGTGTTCTTCAATTTGCTGATTGCTGTACACGAACTGGGGCACTTCCTGGCCGCCAAGTGGCGCGGGTTGAAAATCGACCGGTTCGCCATTTGGTTTGGGAAGCCGATCTGGGCGAAAAAGATCAACGGGGTTGAATATGCCCTGGGCTGGATACCTGCCGGCGGGTACGTGGCGCTGCCGCAGATGGCGACCATGGAGGCGATTGAGGGCAAGAGCGAAGACCAGGGCGTGCCGCTTCCGCCAATCGGTCCCTTCGATAAAATCATCGTGGCTGTTGCGGGGCCGCTTTTCAGTTTTCTCCTGGCCATCGCGTTTGCTTTCGTCGTCTACGCCGTCGGAAAACCGGTCCACGCCTCCAATAACACCACCACGATCGGGTTTGTGGAAAAAGACGGTCCGGCCTGGAACGCGGGATTGCGTCCCGGGGACGTGATTAAGGCGATAGACGGTCACCCGGTTTCGTGTTTTGATCCGCCGCCCACCGCGGAGAGTGTGAAGTGGCGGGTGATCACAAGCGAAGGCACGAATATCGTCATCAACTACCTGCGCGATGGAAAAGAACACACGGCCTACGCGTCGGCCACTAACCGCCCGACAAAATGGTATCAGCGCAAAGCTTTGCCCCAAGTTCTCCTGTCCCAGGAAGCTCCTGCGATCATTTACCAGGTGGCCAGCAACAGTCCTGCCGCGCTGGCCGGGTTGCAGCCGGGCGATCAAGTGATCGCGATGAACGGCGAAAAAATCTACAGCTTTCAGACCGTGATGGCTGCCGAAGAGGCCATGACCAACGGTGGCGTTGAACCGCTCAAGCTGACGGTGCGCCGCAACCATGAGCAATTTGACCGGACGCTCATTGCGGAAAAGCCGCTCCAGCCCCCGAGCAGCAATCCATCCCTGGGCATCATGGCGTGGGAGCTGGATACGAACGTTACCCTGATGCACTCGCCGCCCCTGGATCAAATCAAGGAAAGCGCCGGACAGATTTTCGCGACGCTGGGCGCAGTGCTCTCCCGCAAAAGCCACGTCGGCGTGCAACAGTTGGGCGGTGCGGTCATGATTGTGCACGTCTTCAAGAACCTTCTGGAAAGCGAGGACGGCTGGCGCATGGTGCTCTGGTTTAGCGTGGTCTTGAACGTCAACCTGGCGATGCTCAACATGCTTCCGTTCCCGGTGCTCGACGGCGGGCATATCCTGCTCTCCATCCTTGAAGTCATCCGGCGTCGCCCGATCAGCACCCGGGTCCTGCAAAGCATCCAGACCGCGTGCGCCGTTTTGATTATAGGGTTCATGTTGTTTATAGCGTTCTTCGACACTGGCGACTGGGTCCGCAGCGCCCGGGAAGGTCGCGAACAGCCCGTTGTTTTTGCGCCCAAACCGTAGCCGGGGTTATCCAATGCAATACTCCGCATCTCCACTCCTGCACAAACGCCGGATCACCCGCGAGGTCAGTGTCGGAGACCCGAAGCAAGGAGGGGTCATTATCGGCGGTTCCCACCCGGTTGTCGTTCAGTCCATGCTGACTTGCGACACAATGGACACCGCCGAATGTGTCCGGCAAACGCTGGAGCTGGTTTCGGTCGGCTGCCAGATCGTCCGCATCACCGCCCCCACCGTCAAAGACGCCGCCAATCTCAAGGTTATTGTCGAGGAACTCCGAAAAGCGGCGTGCATGGTTCCCATCGTGGCCGATATCCATTTCAAACCCGACGCCGCGATGGAAGCGGTGAAATGGGCGGATGTCGTGCGGGTGAATCCCGGCAATTACGCCGACAAGAAGAAATTTGCGGTCAAGGAATACACCGATGCGGAATACGCCGCCGAATTGAAGCGGATTGAGGAATCATTTACGCCGCTGGTCCTGGAATGCAAACGGCTGAATCGTGCGTTAAGAATCGGGACCAACCATGGTTCGCTCAGCGACCGGATCATGAATCGTTACGGCGATTCGCCCATGGGAATGGTGGAGAGCGCGCTTGAATTTGCCAGAATCTGCAGGCAACACGAGTTTCACAATTTCAAGTTCTCGATGAAATCGAGCAACCCGAAAGTGATGATCGAATGTTACCGGCTGCTGGTGGCGCGGCTTGAGGAGGAAGGGCCGGACTGGAATTATCCCATTCACCTGGGCGTCACCGAAGCCGGCGAAGGAGAAGACGGCCGAATCAAGAGCGCGATTGGGATCGGTTCGCTATTGTGCGATGGGCTGGGTGACACGATCCGCGTGTCATTGACAGAGGATTCCCCTCGCGAGATCGAGGTCTGCCGCGATTTGCTGGCGCAAATTCCACACCTGACAATCCCCGTCGAGGCAGGTGCCGAACCTGGTCCGCCTGGGTTTCCCTTTGATCCTTTCACTTACAGCCGGCGGCTGGCGCCTGTGATTGACCTTGCTGAAGGAATTCAATGCGGCGGCGATCAACTCGTTCGCGTCGTGGTGACTCGCGACGTGTGGGACAAAGTCGCTCCGAAAATCAAGCCGGGTGCGGACGTGAAACCCGAAGCGATTTACGAGGACTTGAATATTGCCGAGATAGATCCGCTGCAGGAATTCTCGATCAACTGCGACACCCAATTGGTGACGGTGAAAGACGGGGTAGCGCTCACGGCGATCGCGGCCTTCCGGCTGCTGAGCCTGAAGCTGAAGAGGCTGGGGCGGAACAACCCGATTCTTTTGAAGGATCGATTGACGTTAGATGCCGGTGAATTGCCTCTCCAACCCAGGATTTCTTTGCTGCGGGCGGCGGTGGTGATTGGCTCTTTGCTGGCCGATGGCATTGGAGATGCCATCCTGGTGCGGGGCGAGCCGGGCGCAGGGCAGGGATTGCGGCTCGCCTACAATATTTTGCAGGCTGCGGGCTGCCGCTCATTTAAGACTGACTATGTCGCCTGCCCGTCATGCGGGCGGACATTGTTTAATCTTCAAACCGTTACCGCGCGAATCAAGAGCCGCACCGAGCACCTCAAAGGGGTGAAGATTGCCATCATGGGGTGCATCGTGAACGGTCCGGGCGAAATGGCGGATGCGGATTTCGGCTATGTCGGCGGCGCTCCGGGGAAGATCAATCTTTACGTTGGGAAAACGCCGATCAAATTCAACATTCTCGAGGACGAGGCCGTGGATCGCCTGGTGGACCTGATCAAGGAACACGGGAAATGGGCCGAGCCGCTCCAGGCCGAAGCCGTCCAAGGGTAAAGGTCATACTCCCGTACTGCGTCTCTGCCCGCACCCCGAAGGGGTATCAAGATAGTAGCCGGAAGTCGGAGCGCAGCGGAGACTTCCGGTTTCGTGGAGACATGTCCCGCCATCCTGGAGGGATGGCAGAATTCTGCGACCCTTCCAGGGTCGACCGGTAACTTGGAAAGCTGTCCGGGGGTCTCGCTTGCTCGACCCCCGGCTACTATCTGGCAACCCTCCGGGTTAGCCGAAAATCTCTTAGCGGATGCGTTTACTGGATCCTCGGCTTGAAATCCGATTGCCGGGCCAGTTCTTCCCAGAGTTTCTTCTCCGAATCAGTGATCCTTGAGGGGACTTCAATCCGCGTCACGACAATCAAGTCTCCGTGACCGCCGTCGCGCTGGCCCAGTCCGCGATTGCGGAGACGGAGTTTCTGTCCATTTTGAGTTCCTGGCGGGACGCGGATGTTCACGCGTCCGTCGAGGGTTGGGACCGACAAGTTCGTGCCCAGCACGGCTTCCCAGGGAGCCAGGTCGGCCTCGTAGACAAGGTTGTGATCGTCCACCTCGAAATCCGGGTGTCTGGCCAGGCGGACGCGCAGGAAAAGATCGCCGGCCTGGGCGCCGCCGCTGCCGGCTTCGCCGCGTCCGGGGACGCGCAGCAACTGGCCTTCGGTCACACCTGCCGGAATTTTCACCTGGTAAGTTTCCGTCCGTGAGTCGCGCCTTACGGTGACAGACCGCACCGACGCGCGCATGGCTTCCTCCAGGGTGACCATGATATCGCCTTCAATATCGCGCCCGCGTTCGCGAATGTGCTCCTCAAAGCGGCCGCCACGACCGAACCCGCCAAAGCCGCCTTGCATTCGCGATCCAAACAGTTGCTCGAAAAAGTCGCTGAAACCGGTCCCTGCAAATTCAAATTCCTCTCCATTCGGTCCGGTGCCTTGGAAACCTCGCCTGCCACCCGTAGAGGATTCCCATCCCGGCGGCGGGCGAAATTCGGCTCCTGACTTCCAGTTCGGCCCCAATTGATCGTATTTCTTGCGATTGGCGGGATCCCCCAGCACTTCGTAAGCCTCGTTGATCTCCTTGAATTTTTCCTCGGCCTTCTTTTTGTCCTTGGCGACGTCTGGGTGATATTGCCGGGCGAGTTTGCGAAATGCTTTTTTGATGTCGACGTCACTCGCTGTGCGCGGCACCCCCAGGCTTTCGTAATAATCTTTATATTGAACGGCCATAGACGCTGCGTTGGAGCCAGATTCTCTCTCAACGCATAAGCATCATGCCTTGTATCCTCGATTTGTCAAAGCGGCCGAGGGGGAGAAGGTGTAACCACGGATGGACACGGATTAAGAGGCCTATGGTAGAAACGGCGCTGCTGCGCCGTTAGCGCCGCGCAGCAGCGGCGCAACATGAGGCGTGATGCACACGAGGGATCGGCATTTGTTCCGGCCGCTGAATGCGACCGGCGACATCGAGCACGAGGTCCACCAGCTTGGGATGCGCCGTGCGTCCGGCTGCGCGCAGCGCAGCTCTACCCCTTCTTATCCGTGTCCATCCGTGATTAAAAATCCTTGTTCGGAAAGTTGGCGGGGAGGGAACTCACAGGTTGCCATTATCCCCGCACGAAAGTGATACGCGGTCAACTCCACGACTATCGGCGCAAACCCGCGCCGCTGAAGAGGAATTGTTTGGGCCATGCCGTGATCCCGGGCGAGGTTTGGACCTGGGGTGGCTGGCGGCGCTGCGGCGCCGCTCTGCCGGCGGTTGCGCGGATTTCCATGGGGACAGGACCTCACGAAAAGGAGAAAATTTGTACACCAAGCAAACGAAGGAAACGAAGGGTTCAGACTGCCGCAGCGTGCAATTTTGCCAAGATTCTCAGAACTACTCTCACCCCGACCCTCTTTCCATCCAGTAGGAGAGGCTGCGCGCAGCGCAGCCCTACCGAGGCTTTGCGTGAAGGTGAGGCCAGCCTGGGGTTCTCAGTAAACCTTGCGGAGGTTCGAAGGCAGGATGTTCAGCTCGGTGCGGTATTTGGCAACGGTGCGGCGGGCGATGACGATGCCTTTATCCTTGAGCATGCGGACGACTTCCTGATCCGACAGGGGCTTGGAAGAATCTTCCTTTTTGAAGATCTCGGAGATCATGTCTTTGACGCTGGTATTGGAAAGGCCGTCCCCGCTGGCGGTCTGGATGCCGGCGGTGAAGAAATATTTCATTTCGAAGATGCCCTGGGGCGTTTCCATGTACTTGGCGGAAACGGCCCGGCTGACGGTGGTTTCGTGCACGCCGACGACTTCGGCGACCTGGACCATCGTGAGAG
Organism: Verrucomicrobiia bacterium; assembly: GCA_035648815.1. Classification (GTDB taxonomy): domain Bacteria; phylum Verrucomicrobiota; class Verrucomicrobiia; order Limisphaerales; family BOG-1460; genus DASRKU01. The sequence continues at coordinate 8,138 of DASRKU010000231.1, forward strand.
GCTTGAGGAATGCGACGCCTTTGTCCATGAACTCGTGCTGCCGATGCACGATTTCCTTGGCAATATTCAAAATCGTCTGCTGGCGCTGGTGCAGGCTTTTGATCAAAAATTTTCCGGCCCGGATTTTTTCGCGAATATAATTGCGGACCTCGCTGGAATTTTCGCCTTGGGCCATCAGGTCCTTGTAGGTATTGCTGATGCGCAAGTGCGGGACGTGTTCGTTGTTTGTGCTGACGACGAAATCGTTGCCGGATCGTTGCACGAAGACTTCGGGCAGAACGTATTGGTCGTTATCCGGCAGAAAAGCCCGGCCCGGCCTGGGTTCCAATCGAGCAATCCGCTCAAGAGCTTCCTGGACCTCATCGACTTCGCAATCGGTGCCGCGAGCGATCTCAGGAATGCGGCGTTTGCCCAGCGCTTCCATGAAATCTTTGATGATGCGGTACTCGAGAGTTTCCTGCTGGCTGCTGCGATCGAGCTGGAGCAAGAGGCACTCCTGCAGATCGCGGGCGCCGACACCCGGAGGGTCGAAAGTCTGGACGATTTTCAAGACCTCCAAGATCTTGTCGGAAGCCAATCCCGTGGTGGCCGTCAGTTCTTCGATTGTGGCCTTGAGGTATCCGTAATCATCGATATTGCCGATGACCATTTCGGCGATGGGCCATTGTTCTTCTGTGAGAGGGGATTCGCGGACCTGTTCGCGCAAGACTTCCTGGAGCGAGGTTGCGGCGACGAGAGAATCGAACATGAACTGCCGCTTTTCTTCATCCTCGGCGGAGCGGCGCATGGGGGCATTGGTCTGCGCAAAATGATCGCGCCATTCCTGGTCGAGTTGGGCGAGGCGTTCGAACTCGGCCTGGAAGTCGTCGGCTGGAGCATCCGGCTGCTTCTCGGTGGCAGGATCGAAATTCAGGTCAGCGGGCGGCTCGGCGGGATCGAGCGCCGCGGCGGGTGGAGCTTCGCCTTCCGGAGTATCGCGTTCGTCCAGGTCGGTTTCCTCGGCAGCGACTTCTTCGAGAACGGGATTCTGTTGTAATTCCTGTTCTACCAGAGCCTTGAGTTCGAGGGTGGGCGCCTGGAGTAACGCCAGTGATTGCTGAAGCTGGGGAGCCAGCACCAGTGATTGTGTTAACCGTTGCGACAGTTGTAAGCCCTGTGCCATGAGTCAGGCCATAGAATAGGCATGTTAGGCAAAATCACAAGAAAAACTTGGCACGAATTACGCTTTAGTGGCACAAATCCAGCTGACTAGAAGGGTTTTTCTGGAAGTTTTCCATTGGAATGCACCTCGATTTTTCCATACTCAGATTATGGCGAATTCCTTTGGCTCCCTGTTCCGCGTCACGACATGGGGCGAATCTCATGGCCCGGGCGTGGGAGTGGTCGTGGATGGCTGCCCGCCGCGGTTGAAGCTGACCGAAGCGGACATTCAACCCGACCTGGACCGGCGACGGCCTGGCCAGTCAAAAATTGTCTCTCCACGCAAAGAAATAGATGCTGTCAAAATCCTCTCCGGAACTTTTGAGGGCAAGACGCTGGGCACTCCGATCAGCATGTGGGTAAGGAATGAAGATGCCCGGCCCGAAGCCTACTCGGAAATGGCAACCAAGTTTCGCCCTTCACACGCCGACTACACGTACCAGGCCAAATTCGGCATCCGCGCCTGGCAGGGCGGGGGCCGGACAAGCGCGCGAGAGACCGTCGGCCGCGTTGCGGCGGGAGCCATCGCCAGGAAACTTTTGAAGGAACGCTTCGGCGTCGAAATACTGGCATACGTCAAACAGGTGCAAAACATCGCCGCCACCATCGATATCGAAAAAGTCAAAGCGGCTGGAATCGAATCCAATCTTGTCCGGTGCCCGGATCGCGCCGCGGCTGTGAAAATGATCCGGCTGATCGAGGCCGCGCGCCGCGCAGGCGACACGGTCGGCGGTATTGTCGAAGGCGTGGCGCGCGGCGTCCCGCCCGGATGGGGCGAGCCGGTGTTTGACCGGCTGGAAGCCGATCTTGCCAAGGCGATGCTGAGCTTGCCGGCGTCCAAGGGTTTTGACATCGGGTCCGGATTTGGAGGCATTCTCATGACGGGCCGGCAGCACAATGATTTGTTTCGGGCAAAGGGCGGGAAGGTCTACACCGTCACGAACCGGTCCGGGGGGATTCAGGGTGGCATTTCAAACGGCCAAACGATTTATTTCCGGGTCGCATTCAAACCGGTCGCCACGGTCATGCACGAGCAGGACACGGTGGATATCGAGATGAAGAACACGACGCTCAAGGCCCGGGGCCGGCACGATCCTTGTGTGCTGCCGCGCGCGGTGCCAATGGTTGAGGCGATGACCGCATTGGTGTTGATCGACCATGCGCTGAGGCACAAGGCGCAATGTGAATAGGTAGCTGCGTCTCGTAAGAGCGCAGCCAATCCAAAAGCGGCAGAGGGCTGGCGCGCTCTACACGCTAACGCGTCGCCTTTAGTCACGGCCTTTGACTAACGCGCCAGCACATGGAGTGCGTGCGCTTTAGCGCCGCTCTCGGATGCGTCCCTCCTTCCCTCGCACAATCTCCCGCTCGCTGCACCGCCCTACCCACAGCGCCGCTAAAGACGGCGCACTCCACACGCTGGCGCGACCTCACGGCGGCCCGCTGGCAAAGAGATTTTCCCACCAGCGCTGGCCTGCAAAGACCCAGATCACAGCGGCAAGCGCGAGGTAGGGTCCGTAGGGCATGCGTGAGGACCATTGCCGCTTGCCCAGGAGAATGAGGCACAGGCCGACTGCCGAACCGATAAGGGAGCTAATCGTCACCGAGAAGAGCACGGCTTGCCAACCCAGGAACGCGCCGATTGCGGCCATGAACTTCACATCGCCCAGGCCCATGGCCTCGCGCGGCAGAATGATTTCGGCGGTCACCCCTTCCAGGTGCGGCACGGCAACCGGATCGAACTCTTCCTCGCCAATCCGCAGCCGGTCCGGCGACAGTTGCACCCGGACGTCCCAATAGCAGCGGTCCGGCAATTCTACAGTCTCGGCATGCAACGTGATCGTATCCGACCGTCGATAGAACAATTCCTCGTATGGAATTTCGCGGTCGGGGAGGCACAAGGCCGTTTCCGTGAAAATGATTTTTGTTGTTTCGAGCAAGGCGACCCGCTGCCGGCCGAAGAGCAATTTGCCCAGGCGCAGGATGACATAGATCAGCCCGCCTCCAGCGGCGGCGCCGAGAGCGCCGGCCATCGCGCTTTCCGTCCAGTTGGGCGCGTGGTGCAGTTTCGGCACGGCAACGGAGCAAGCAAGCCCGAGAGCCGTGCCCCCGAAGGTGAGTTCGTCGGGGATGATGAAATGTTCGAAATCGATGAAGCTGGCGGCGATGAGCCCGGCCAGGAAGACGCAGTAAACCAGGGCGAGGACAGCGGATTGGCTGCCGAAGGAAACCCAACTGGCCAGGAAGGCGAGGCCGGTGAGCAGTTCGACGATGAAGTAGCGCGGAGAGATTAATGCGCCGCAATTCCGGCATCGGGCGCGCAACCACAACCAGGTGGCGAGGGGGATGTTCAGGTACCAGGGAATAGCGTAATGGCAGTGAGGACAATGGCTGGGAGGGGAGACGATGCTTTCGCCCAGTGGCAGACGGTGAATGCAGACGTTCAGGAAGCTGCCCACCAC
>DASRKU010000232.1:0-6172 GCA_035648815.1 Verrucomicrobiia bacterium
AGATTAGGATTAAGATGAGGATTAGGATTAAGAGGGACCCCCAAAGAAGTGCAATACGCCCCCTCGACCCGCTCCGCACCTTCTCTCTCGACACCGGCGGCGGTTCGTCTTTCACTGTGGGCGATTCATGCGCTCGAAAACTCAAAACACGGTTGCACCACAAAGGCCCACCTCGGTCGTCACCGGTGCGGCTGGATTCCTGGGATCTCATTTAACCGACCTGTTGCTGTTGCGCGGCCATCACGTGATCGGCATTGACAACTTCGTCACCGGCAGCGTCGATAACATCGCGCACCTGGGCGGCAATCCTCATTTCAAGTTCATCCAGCAGGATGTGACTGAGTTTTTGTTCCTGGACGTGCCGGTGCAGTACGTCTGGCATTTTGCCTCGCCTGCAAGCCCTGTGGATTATCTCGAGTTGCCCATCCAGACCCTCAAGGTGGGATCGCTGGGCACCCACAAGGCGCTCGGGCTCGCCAAGAACAAAAAGGCCCGGTTTCTCATCGCGTCCACTTCGGAAATTTACGGCGACCCGCTGGTCCATCCGCAAACCGAGGAATACTGGGGCAATGTCAACACCATCGGCCCGCGCGGTTGCTACGATGAAGCCAAGCGTTTTGCCGAAGCCATGACGATGGCCTATCACAGGGAACACGGGGTGGAGACCCGGATCGTCCGGATTTTCAACACGTATGGGCCGCGCATGCGGCTTCATGATGGCCGCGTGGTTCCGGCTTTCATTTCGCAGGCGCTCAGAAACCAGCCGCTCACAGTTTTCGGCAAGGGCGGCCAGACCCGCAGCTTTTGTTTTGTCTCCGACCTGGTCGAGGGCATCTATCGGCTGATGCTGAGCGACTATGGCCTTCCGATGAATGTTGGGAATCCCTCGGAACTCACGGTGCTGGACTTCGCAAAGGCGATCATTCGGGCAACCGGGTCGCGCAGCAAAATTGCCTTCAAACCATTGCCGCAGGATGACCCGCGCCAGCGCCGTCCGGACATCACCAAAGCTCGCAAGCATCTGAAGTGGGAGCCGCGGGTGGATTTGTCCGAAGGCCTGGCCAAGACCATTGATTATTTCAGAAACAAAGTGTGAGGAAAGACGAGATTTCAGATTTCGATTTTGAAATTTTAAATTATAAAGCCGCGCTTTAAATTTCTATTTGACCCCATTGTGGATTTCCTATAACCAGCACAGGCTACTTCGATGCTGGTCAGCTCCGAACCCGGCGCAGGATTGAATAGCGACTACAGCCGATGCTGAAATCCAAATCATTTCTGGCCGTGGACTTTGGTGCGGGCAGTCTCAAGCTCGCAGAATTCGAAGTCAACGACGCGGGGGGCTTGCGCCTGAGACAATACGGGCTGAAGTCGCTGGGAGCGGAGGGCGCCCAGGAGACGACGCGGGAACAGACGATTCTCAAGGCGCTGCAGGAGTTGATTTCCGAATGCGGCGTCAAGGCCAAGGACGTGAATGTGTGCGCCCCGGGTTTTCACGTGTTTTCCAAGTTCGTGAAGCTGCCGCCGGTGGACGCCGGAAAAGTCACGCAGATCATCCAGTACGAAGCGCAGCAGAATGTGCCCTTCCCGCTGCAGGAAGTGGTATGGGATTACCAGATCATGGGATCGTCGGCCGGGGGCGAGTTGGAAGTGCTGCTGGTGGCGATCAAGGCGGATATTGTCGAGGGGTTGTTCCGGGTGACCGACGCGGCCAAGCTGCGGCTGAACCTGGCGGATGTGTCGCCGGCGGCTTTGTGCAACGCTTTCCGATACAATTACGGCGACCTGGAAGACTGCACCATGCTCCTGGACATCGGCGCCAAGACGAGCAACCTGTTGTTTTTTGAAAAGGGCAAAGTCTATTCGCGCAGCATCAACCTGGGCGCCAATTCCATCACCCAGGATTTTGCCAACGAAGCGAAGTTGAAATTTGACGCAGCCGAAAAGACGAAGATCTCCGAAGGTTTTGTGAGCCTGGGCGGCGCATACGAAGAGCCTGAGAATCCGCATCAGGCCGCGATTTCAAAAATCGCGAGGCAGTTTATGACGCGGCTGCACATCCAGGTGAACCAGACGATGCAGTTTTACCGCGGCCAGCAGGGCGGCTCGGCCCCGCAGCGGCTGTTTCTTTCGGGCGGCGCCTCCGTGATGCCTTACACCGCCCAGTTCTTCGCCGAAAAACTCAATGTCCCGGTGGAGTACTTCAACCCGTTCCGGAACGTCCAAATCGATCCCTCGGTGAATCTGGAGGACCTGGCCCGGGTCGCGCATTCGCTGGGTGAAGTTGTTGGGCTGGGATTGCGCAACCTCGCCCATTGCCCGGTGGAGTTGAATTTGATTCCCGAGACAACGCGCCGCTGGCAGACATTCAACGAGAAGAAGCCTTATTTGATCTTCAGCGTGTTCAGCCTGGTGGCTGTCGTGGGCGCCATGGGTTTGTTGTATCAGAAGCTGGCCGATGTGAAGCAGCAGGAGTTCGACGTGGTGACCCAGCGGCTGGAACCACTCCGGGCCAAGCATGCGGAATTTCAGGGCGCGTACGAAAAGCTCAAACGCTCCCAGGGCGAACTGGTGCAATTGACCGGCTGGATCGACGCGCGGACGTATTGGGCCGATGTGCTCGGCGAGTTGCGCCGCGTCTTCATCCTGACCGAACGGATCTCCGGAGATAAGCTGAAGGCGGAGACGGGAGTTTGGATCGAGCACTTTCTGACAATCGCCGCGACCAAGACAACGAGTTCACTGGTCCCGGAGGAGGGCGGACCGGGCGGTGCGCCGACGGAACCTGTCCCCGTTGTGGCGGCGGCCACGCCGAACCAGGTGTCGTGGATCACGCTCGTTTGCCGCTCGGTCAGCCGGCAGGAGATCATGCCCGACGCGAACACGACGATCATTTACACTTTGGAAAACCAGTTGAAAGCCAGCCCCATGTTCGATCCCACTCGAACCGGGCTGACGGGAAATGTTGCTTCCGACGAAGGCACCTTCAGTTTCAGCCTGGTGATCCTATTGAAGCACCCGCTCAAATTATAGTATGTCCTGGGTTAAGCGAAATCTCTACTTTCTGATCGGCGGCACCATCGCCGTGGTGCTGCTGGGCCTGGCCGGCTATTATTTTTATGCCCAGCGGCAATTGAACAACGAGACGCTCGACAAACTCAACTCCGCTTACGAGGAACTGGATACATTGGCCAAGGCATCGCCCAACCCGGGCAATGAGCAGGTCAATAATATTGAAATCGCGCGCGAACAGGAAGCCCACGCCCGCAACCTCATCGCGCGCGAACGCGGACATTTCGCCCCCATCTCCCCGATTCCCAGCACAACCAACAATGCCGTCAGCAAGGAGGAATTTGCCTCGGCCTTGCGCCGCACCATTGATGAACTGACGCATGACGCCGAAGCCGCCAGCGTGGACGTGCCCAAAGCGTATGGCTTCACATTTGAAGCGGAGCGGACGCTGACCATTTTTGCTCCCGGCAGCCTGGACCTGCTGGCCGGGAAACTCGGCGAAGTCAAGGCCCTCTGCCATGTCCTGTTCCAGGCCAAAGTCAATTCTCTGGACAACCTGATGCGCCCGCGTGTTTCGCCCGACGACGTGAGGGGCCCGGCATCGGACTTCATGATCACCGGTTCAACGACAAATCAATTGGGCGTGCTGACCCCGTTTGAAGTGGTGTTTCACTGTTTTACGCCGGAGTTGGCGGGCGTCCTGGCCGGATTTGCCAAAAGCCCGCACGCGTTTGTCGTCCGGGCGATGAATGTCGAGCCCGGCGCTGTGACGCCGCGGAATGAAGCCGGCGGGACTCCGGCGGCGGTGGGACCCCCGCCCAAAGGCAGCCTCCCGGTGCTGGCCGATGAAAAGCAGTTAAAAGTCACACTCGTGCTGGATCTGATCACCTTGCTGCCGAAGAAATAATCTCCATGCAGTTCCTGAAAAAAAATTACGAAAAGATACTGCTCAGCGTGGTGCTGCTCGGCCTCGTTGTTGCCGTAGGCTTTTTGCCCTTCCGCATCGAGAACGAAAGAAGCGCGCAGGTGGACAGGCGCAATAAGAAATTCGCCTATCCCGTCAAGCCCCTGCCGGCGCTCGCAACCAATCGCTACGAAGCGTCCCTCCTCAAACTCTCCTCTCCCCCGGACCTGGACCTCACCTCGACCAATAAGCTGCTCAATCCCGTTCGTTGGGTCAAAGGTCCAAACGGCCCGCTGAGGATGGAATTTGGGCATGAATTGCAGCACCTGGAAATCTCCCGCGTCATCCCCCTCTACGTCGTCATCAGCCTGGACAATGTCACTGTCTCCGAAACCGGAGCGCGTTACGTGATCACCGTCGAACAGCAGGCCGCGGCCAAGCCCACCCAGCGCGGGCGCAAACCCTATTATGTCTCCCCCGGCGACAAGAAGGACGTGTTTAATTTTGTCTCCGTGAAGGGGCCGCCCGAAAATCCCACCGACGTCATTCTGGAGTTGACCGATTCGGGCGAACGCATCGATATCACGCGCGATAAACCCTTCCGCCGGACGGATGGTTACGCCGCCGATTTGCGATACACGCCCGAGAACAAGAGCTTTCCGCAGCGTCGCATCGGCGACAAACTAACCGTGGCTGGCGAAGAATATAATATCGTTGCTATCACTGAGAACGAAGTTGTATTGTCCGCTAGATCGAACGGTAAAAAATACACAATCAGATACAACGCGGCACCCTGAACCAGTGCGTTGCGTGAACGTAACCTAACATGAGTAAAGCAGTTGGCACCCCACTCTGTGTTCTCCTTTTTGTAGTCAGCGCGCTCACAATATCCGCACAACCGAGCCCACCCGCTGAAAGCGCCGTTCAGGAAGCCGTCCGCAGGGACGCCGCCCGAATCGAGCTGCGACAGAAACTGGAGAAAGCGCGCGACGCGGAACTCCGCCACGACCTCCCCAATGCCGCCAAGCTGTACGATGACGCGTGGACGCTTGTCGAAACCATCGGGCCCAGCAGCGAGCCCGAAGCGCAGGAAACCATCGCGGGCCTGTCCAATGTCCGGCTCCAGTTGGCCCGCAACGCGCGCCATCGGGGCGACCTCCGGGACGCCGAAATCCAGGTCAAAGATGTCCTCCGCGTCAACCCCAATGATCCCATCGCCCTTGCATTCTACAACGACAACAAGCGGATGATGGAAGCCCAGCGCGGGAAGGTCCCGAGCATCGCCACGCAGGAGCAGATCCCCGCAATTGAGAGCGATAAGATCCAGGCCGCGACATATATCCAGGATGGCCGGCTGCTTTTTCAGATGGGCAAACTCGATGAAGCCGATGCCAAGCTGAAGCAGGCGATGAGACTCGATCCTGCGAACAAGACGGCGGAGTATTATGCGACGCTCGTGGAGCAGAGCCGGGCGCGTGTCGCACTCGGCAAGAAAAATATTGATGACCAGAAACGATTGGTCCAGGTCGAGCAAGCCTGGGAAGATCCGGTCAAACGCGAGTTGTTGCCATGGCCCAACCCGATGGTGCACACGAATCTGATTTACACCGGCAAAGGCCGCCAGGCCATTCTCACCAAGCTGGACCGAATCCACCTGGACACCGTTTTTTATGACGGGCTGCCTCTCAGCGAAGTCATCCGCAGCCTGAGCGAAGAAGTCAAACGGCGCGACCCGGATCGCCGCGGCATCAACATCCTCATCAATCCGAACCAGGAAACGGTTGCAGCTACGCCCGTGACCGCCGCGACTGGCGGGGGCGCATTCGGCATTCCTGCCGGAGCCAATATTCGCCCCATCCCAGCCGGTGTTCCCGCCCCGGCCGGGATTGATCCCTCGACGGGCTTGCCGATCAGCAGCATTCCCGCTGCTGGTGGCGGCGAACAGAGGGACATCAACGCTGTCTCGATCAAAATCAATCCCGCGCTTACCGATGTCCGGCTGGCCGATGTTTTGGATGCGATCGTCACGGTGGCTGACTCTCCCATCCGTTATTCCATTTTGGATTATACGATTGTTTTCTCGCTGAAGGGCCCGGAGACGCCGGAGCTTCACTTCAGAACGTTCAAGGTGGACCCGAACACGTTTATGCAGGGATTGCAGAACGTCGGCGGATTGGATTTCCAATCGTTGGTGCAGTCCAGTTCCAGCGGCGGAGGCGGAACTTCTGGCGGCGGTGGTGGAACCAGTTCCAGTAG
>DASRKU010000233.1:0-7253 GCA_035648815.1 Verrucomicrobiia bacterium
GCCGTTCGCCCAGACCTCATAGCCCTTGAGCGCAGGGTGAAGCCGGTCGGCATTCATCATGCCGGGAAATAACCTGCCGTCCTTGTCCGCGAGCTTGTCGTTGATATCGAGGTAACGGACTTTCCTGCCGTCAGCCATCCGCGCGATGTTGCGATTGATTTGATTGATCGCCGGCAACACAGCGATGTTGTCGTTGCGTGGAAAAATGGCCGTCATGATGACGGTTGCGTTTGACGCTTTGGCCTGGCACAGGTCAAGGAGAGCCCTGAGCCCCTGGGTGATGTCCTCGACCTTTTCCGCGCCGCCGGGCTCGGTGCCTACATTATTGATTCCGGCGAGCACAACGATCACCTTGAGGTTCACATCATCGAGTTCACCATTTTCGAGGCGCCAAAGAATATTCTCGATCCGGTCGGCTCCCCAGCCAAAGTTGGCAGCGTTCCAGCCAAAGAAGTTGGTTCTCCAGTTTTCCAGGAACGGCTGGTATTGCGGGTCGGTGGCGCCCCAGCGGCGCGTGATCGAATCGCCCACGAAATACACATCAATGCCGCCTTGCTTTGCTTTTTGGACCAACTGCTGATGGGCCAGGAGCGAATTGGAATCGGTGCGGGGCTGCGGGTGGCTCACTGAGGGCGGCGGGGAGTGCTTGATGAGCTTGTTTGCCCACGCGATAAAATACTTCATGTTGGACCGGTCTTCGTGGCCGCCATCGTGTTGGCGCCACGCCAGTTCACCGTCCAGCAAACCCGTGTTCACCGGTGGCATCCTGGCGGCTCGATAGTCTTCCTTCTCGCCAATATCGCGCGCTCCGAGCAACCGAAATACCGGCCCGGCGGCAACGGTGGCCATGTAGCTGCCCTGTTGGTCCAGCCAATTTGCATCCCCGCGCTCGGGGATGCCGTAACTGATGAAAGTGAACCGAGGAGCGCACAACGCGATCAACATGTGTGCATCCACCGGCAAGTCGCCGGCGTTCTTGCTTCCGAAAGAGGATTCCGCAGCGCCATACTTGAGGAAATTGCCCGCCATCCAATGGTATTCACCCGAGCCGGTCAGGTTCTCCACGGCTTCGCCGAAGTTCCGTCGGTGAAGCTTGGCACCGCCTTCACCAGAGGACCCAACCAGGGCCATGGCAAAACGCGGTTCAAAGGCCATGGTGACCAGCGCGGCTTTGCCATATCGCGACACTCCTTCGATCCCCACCTTCTTTGCGTCCACTGCGGGATCCGTCTCCAGATAATCCAGGCCGCGCGCGGCGCCCCAGGCCCATGCGCGAAGGGCTCCCCAATCGTCCGGCTTGCGGGGCTGGCCTTTGTTGACCAGGCCGATGATGCCTTTCGTCAGTCCAGCGCCATTGTCCGCCTGGATGCTTCCAGGGTTAATGGTCGCGTAGCCCCAGCCGGCGGCAAGCAGTTGCTCGGTGGACGGAGGATCTTTGAATGGGCCGCCGAACTGGGAAAACCGGTTTGTGGGCACCGGAGTGCCGGGCACCCGCGGCATGCCGTCACCGCCGAACCCGCCAAACATCATCAGCACCGGCACAGGACCTTTGGCTTTCACTGGAGTCACCACAGTCATGCCAATTTCGACAGTGATCGCCGGACAGGCCGAGTTGTCGACATGGCCGACGAGCCTTTTGCCATTGGCTGGCAGGTTTCCCACAAGCCCGTCCGTGATATTCGAGACCACGGTCCACGTCACACCGGGCACGTTGTGTGGCACGCGCCCGATCACTTCCCGCTCGAAATCCTCGACGATTTCCGGGCGGCGTTGTTTCCACCACATCTCGGCTGACGTGACCTTCAGCCCGTTTTTGAGCGTGAGAATCTCCGGTAGATCGGGGAAAGGATTCGCCTTGGCAGGATCGTAATTGGCTGAATTCGGGGCGCCGGGCTGTCCGCTGGGTCCTGGACGCAGCCGGATGATGCCCAACTGGTCGATCATGTTTTTGTGATCCTGCTGGGTGGTCCAGTTCAAGGGTTCACCGGCTTTGCCCGGCTCGGGTGAGAGCAAGTTGGTCGTTTGCCCGGACAGAATCCCGGGCGAACCCAACAATGCGAGCAGGCAACAGGTCAGAGCGGGACCAATGCTTAACAGAGCGATCTTCTTTATAGCATTTTCAAACATACCGGTGAATCCAGACCCGGCCGATGGTCCGCGATGCGTCGTCATGCGCTGCCAACCTCAAACCTTAACGGCGCCCGGTTGGATAGCGCATTCTGGCGAAAGAAGGCACAAACGTCCAGCAGAGCCGCGAGTGTTCTCGGGTCAACCGGCATGCGACCCCACCCACTTTCGCCATCGCACTGCATCGTTCCAAAAATCCTTCCTGCACGCCTTTTTTAGACCGTCATGGGCCAAACGGCCAATCGTCTTTGCAGCTTTGGCCTGATCATGCAGAAATTTCTCGATGAATGGTTGCAGCACTCGAATTGGCGTCCGGTTCGAAAATGGATAAGCCTTGTTGAAGAGCCAGTCGTACTCAATTTTCCAGGAAGGAGAGCTGTCGTCCAACACCTCGCACATCGCCGTGAGCGAAGCCTTTCCACGGAGTTCGAGCGCAAGCCCAATTGCGGCCGCGCGGACATCCGGTCGGGCCGTCCGATCGATGATCACTTTTGAAATGGTCGCCGCGATCCGCTCATCATGCGAGTCCTTGGTCGCCGTTAATGCTTCCATAGCCAACTCCGGGTTTGGGCTCTGGATGCACTTGGTGATCCAATCGATTTCGTCTTTAAACCCTCCTCGTTCAACTCGCCGTTGTATCGATGCCTTGAAGCCCAGCCCCGTCTCCATGCCGCCCACAGCCTGGCAGACTTTCTTCACCGCTGCCGAACGCGAGTCGTTTGTTCCCACGCTGCGCCAGCATAGAAGGCAATAGTCGGCGATTTGCTCCTGGCTCCCCTCGCAGTCCATTCGATCCAACGTGGCGCTCAAACCGCCGCTGAACGAATTCACCAGCCATTTCGAAGGTTTAACCTCCAGAGTGATATTCAATCGGTTGATCAGAACGTGCAGTGACCGAGTATCTCCCACCGAAGCCACGCTGATATCGTCATCGGCAATATGGTATGCCTCATACTCAAACTTCGGCATTCCCCGAAACAGCCCCGGTCGATGTTGCACGATTTGAGCGACAAGCTTTCGGCTCCCGTCCAGTATCTCCCGCGGATAAGTGAGGTAACAATAAGCGAGGTACTGCATCCCCCGCTTCAATTCGTCTCTTTGCCGCTCGGTGGCCTTCCCTTTCCCGATCTCTTCGCGCGGCATCAAGTAAGGAACCAAAACACCAGTCGCATCGATGATCAGTTGTTCCCTCGCCCTGCGATCGTATCGCCCGCTCTTGAGCAGGGTTTCAGCTTCCTCCTCCAATTTCCTGAAAGCTTCCAAATCCTCCTTCTTCACGCCAGCCTCATCCGGATGCCTGCCCACTTCAGACATCACAGTCGCCACAACGCGCAATTCCCCGACGTCATAGACATCGGCATCTGTTCTTCGCCTGGGAATCGGCTCGTTCGCAAATGCGTTCACGGTTTCCAGCACGACTTTCGCCGAATGCTCGATGTCATTGAAATGCAGCTTGTCCGGGGTATCTCCGGGTTGATGATAGTCTCTGTAAATTCCGCTCGAGAAGAAGAGGCAGGGCACCTCAAGAAACTCGAAGGACGCGTGATCGCTTCGCGCCCCAACCAGGTCGGAGCTCACCGGCAGCACGCGGATCCCCGCATTGGTTCCGAACCGGCACACTTGTTCTGGCAATCCCGGGTAAGCTTCTGTTCCCGCCACAAAGACGGTATTTGTCACCACGTCCAGGAAGTCCCGCCCGAGGATGTCGATGTTCACGACGGCGACAATCCTGGCATTTGTGACGTCAGCCCTGCAGGAAAAAGCAAGGGAACCAAAGAGCATCTGTTCCTCGCAATCAAAGGCGGCGAATGCGATAGAACGTTTCGGCTTCTGTTCGGAGGCGCTGATTTGTTTTGCGATTTCCAGCAATGCGGCCACCCCCGATGCGTTGTCGGCGGCGCCGGGGCAGATCCTGCCTCGGTTGTCCTTGCCGAGGTGATCGTAATGCGCGCTGAACAGAACGATTTCGTTCTTGAGAGTCGGATCCGAGCCCGGCAACACCCCGACGACATTCCGGCCGAAGCCGAAAGGCAGTTCGTAATCCCGCGCTCTCATCCAGGGAATCAAACCGCAAGCCTTGAACCGGCTTTCGATGTATTGCCGGGCCAGGCGCGAGCCTCGTGTCCGCGGCTTGCGTCCGCCGAGCGCGGGTTGCGCCAGGAAACTCACGTGAGACGCCAACTCGGTGCTGGTGTTCGCATCGCCGCGGCGCACAGGGGGCACGCTCACGCATCCAGCCAGTCCCAGAACGAACAGCAGCACGACAGCGGAAATGATTCGGGAAATTTGCGCTCTCAACGCCACGGCCATGGGCGGGCCTGATACCTTGTCGAAACTCATTGGCGGCGAGAATATCAATCCACTTTGCCGCGTCAAATGCACATCGGCATGCAGACTCGCGCTTTATTGCCAGCACAACGGCGGCCGCGGCTCCGGCGACCACCAGTCGTCGTGGAATTGATTCACCTGAGATTTTGCGCACCCAAGCAAACGAAGGGGTTTGTGCTGCTGGTTCACTGCGGCCATCAAGGACTTCGTAGCACTTTCCAGCAACCCTGGACGCAATTCAAGAGCAGCCCTCACCCCGTCCCTCTCCCATCGGAAGGGAGAGGGTGGCCGGAGGCCGGGTGAGGGTCTTGCCGTCATCAAGGCGACCGAATCCCCAACGCTTTTCGTTTGAGGACCATTTCCTGCCGCCTCTGAGCGAGGTCAACAGCGGTCAGTGCCTTGAGCGTTTCCATCTGGGATTCGGACAAGAAGGCGGCCGCCCCGCTCAGGACATTTTGTTGCCGCTCGGCCACGATTTGGGCCCACTCGTCGGGCGGCCGGAAGAGATCGGTATCATCGAGCGGGATGCCAACAATTTCAGTCTTAAGCAGGCCTTGCAGACGGCTGCTTTGGTCCTGGCTCAGGGTGTTGCCGCCCATGTTTTGCTGGATGATGTTGAGGAGGCGTTTGGCTTCGTCATTGCGCATCCCCTCCGCGATTGACTCCCGGAAAGCGCACCCCTCGGCTCCAAGCACGGCGCGCTTCCGGTCGTCCGACTCAAGATTGTCTCTGTCACGCTCGGCAAGGGCGTCGGCGACTGTCATGTTTCCCCGCAACAAGGCGGACATTCGATTGGCCTTGCGGCGTTCCATCTCAAGATTCAGATCGATAAACTGCTCGATCTTTTCCGGGGACAGGTTCACCAGCTTGAAAAAAAGCCGCAGGTTGGCCTTCATGTCGTTGCGCAGGTTTTCGCGATCGATTTCCTGTTGTTCCGGGCTGTCCAGCACGGTGGCGAGGGCGCTTCCCAAACTGTGGATGCCGGAAGAATCCTGAGCTGCGGAGGTCGCTGCGGCTCGTTCACGCATCAACGACAACAGATTCTCATTTCCTGCCCGTCGTTCGGATTCGAGAAGTTCGCCATTCCGCTTCTCCAGCGCGGCAAGGACCGCCTGCCGGCTTTCGAGTTCCCGGGCTTTGCTGCGGACCTCATTCTCAATAACACTCGACTCACCGGCCTGGCGATGATGGCGTTGAAATTGCAGGCCAATGAGAAAAATTCCGGCTGTTAGCAAGCCGATTTGGATTTTACCCGAGAGTGTCATTTTATTTTCCAGGGTGGGCGCAAATCACAGTTTGCGAAGCAGCCGCAGCAGGTTTCGTCTTTGCGCGCTCATGTTATGGGTCTGCATCAGCGCCAGGCCTTCCAGTTGGTCGGGGGACAGGAAATCGGCGGCCTTTTGAAGAATCCGCTCGCTGGCTTCCGTCTGACGCTGGAACTGGCGATTCATCTTTTCCAAGTCAACGCACGACGCCATGTCAAGGTCCCCGATAAAACCACGGGTGACTTCCATGGGTTCAGCATCGATGGTCCTCAGTAATTGAGCCTTCTGATCTTCGTTGATCGGCCATGGGCCGAGTTGTTTGTTGAATTGATCGACTAGCGCGCGGGCGGGATAGGTTTGCGTGTACTCCTCATATTTCTTCAGACCTTCATCCCCGGTCAATGTGCGGATTTGATTCGTGATGTTCTGCATCACCTCGGTTTCGACCTGCAACGCGGAATCGGCTGTGATCGTTCCTTCCGTGAACGCGGCGATCGCATCGAGGAGTCGCATGCTTCCATCGCCCGCCGCTTGAAGCAGCTTCTCCTCCAACTCCCCACTCAGATGGAGTTCCTCGGCAAATGGGCCATAGCGGAATCCATAAGTGCCCACGATTCCCCGCCGCAGAGCTTCCCTGGCATCGGGGTCCTGCAGTGTTGCTGAAAGCAACGTGGTGGGAGCGGGGGCGACGGAACCGGACCGAGTCGAGCTGGCGCGAGCATTGCGGCGGGCGCGCAGGCGCTCGAGTTCCTGTTGCTGGTCGCGCCGGAGTTCCACCATCGTCGCGGTCTGCTGCTGCAGCCCGGCAATCCTCGCTTCGCGGGTTGCAAGCTCCTGGATCGTGCCGTGTAATTCCTGGCGCGCGGAAGCAAGCTGCCGGGCCTGGGCGGAGTTTTCATGGTATTGATACGCGAGCAATGCCAGCACAACTGCGCCGACGGCGAACTGCATTTTAGTCCATGCCATAAGCTTCATTGTTCCTGCCGCAAGCGAGAGGGTTGACGCCGTCAATCCGGTGCAATGCACCGCCCCGGCGGCCACCGTGGCCGCAAAGCCAGCCGGTGCCGCCGTGGTTCCTTGTGCCATCATGATTCCTCCCAACCCTGCCGCAGTGAGGGTGACGCCCCGTTTCGCCAACAGCCTCCGCAATTTCTCCAATGCCCGGCTGACGCGCATCTGCGAGGCTTCCTCGGTCGCCCCCAAGGCGGCAGCCACTTCCTTGTAATCTTTGCCCTTCAAAAACCGCAGCACGATGGCGTCTCGGTCCTTTGCGCCAAGGCCGGCAATCGCGTCGTTCAGCAATGGCGCCAGCTGTTGCCATGGTTCGCCTGGATTCTCAGCAGGGTTGAATTGCATATAAGCCTCCCGCTCGCGGCGGGCGCGGCGGATTTCAGTCCGTACATAGTTGGCTGCCGTCAGCCGTGTCGTTTGAAACAGCCAGCCGGGCAGGATCGTTGCGGGGCGAAGCGACCGGGCCTTGCGCGCGAGAATAACGAACACCGCCTGTGTGATCTCCTGCGCCTGATGATGGTT
>DASRKU010000234.1:0-8855 GCA_035648815.1 Verrucomicrobiia bacterium
TTTGTAGAGATCAGGAACAAAAAACTCGCCGACAATCCTGCTTTGTTGCTTGCATGCAAAGGATGTGCTATAAGATGCATCATCACCAGGAAAGACCAGTCAGGAAATGTTGCGTCGTGCCGCAACGCAGGCCTTCAGCCGGGCGTTTCGCAGGCTGCCGGTTTGCGTCATGCCTTCACGTTGATTGAACTGCTGGTCGTCATCGCGATCATCGCAATCCTCGCCGGACTCCTGCTGCCGGCCCTCAGCCGCGCCAAAAAAATCGCACAGCGAACCGATTGCACATCCAACCTCAGGCAGATCGGCATCGCGTTTTCGATGTATGTCGATGAGAACGAGGGCATCATTCCCGATTGCCGCAATCTCAAGGGCAGTTTGCCCGGAGGTTATCATCCCTGGACAACATGGCCTCCATCGGACCCGCGCGCCGGTTGGGCGGCTGTTGCCCTGAAAAAATCCGGCACCACCGACCGTCTCTGGTCCTGCCCTGCGGCCCTCCATTCGGCGGTGGGCAACGCGGTTCAAGTGGTCCAACTGTTCACCGCGGACCCGGCCGGGCCCGCCACACGATACTGGATGTGGCGATTCGACCGAACCAACGATCTTTCTGATCCAACGATGCTGGAGGATTTCTGGACAAAGAATATCGTCCAGGCCGTGAATGATTTGAAGGTCGCCAATGATGCCACGGTTGGACCCATCGATGGACCGAGCGATGTTGAACTGGCGGTGGATGCTTACTTTCCTTCAACGGTGCCAACGACTCCTCCTGAGCTGCGCGGACGGACGATTCATGCTGGTGGGCGCAACCGGCTTTACCTCGATGGCCACGTCCAGTATCTGCAGGATTCGCGCACGCCCTATTGACTCAGCCGCTCAGTCTTTAATCCGCTTCGCATTTTCGCCCAGGTCAGAAAAGTGCTGGCTGCATTGGAGGTGGGAAGGGAGGCCGCGCGCAGCGCGGCCCTACCGAACGGGCGAGCAGGCCGCGCGCAGCGCGGCCCTACCAAGCAGGGAGCGCGTTGGCGTCACTTTCCGATTGCAGCGGCGGATCGGGAGGAGCAGAGCCGGCGAATATTCCGGCCTGCCAGGCAAACGAGGTTTGCCATGCCCAGCACCCAGCCGATTGGATAAGGCAAACACAGCAGTTCCCACCACATGGAATGCCCGCTGTTTCCACCCACTCCACCCCAGGCCGTGAGGCCGAACATGGCCCCGACGCCAAGTGCGATCAGCGCCACGATCAAGAACCAATATTTGGCAAATCCTTTTTCCCTCTGGCTCAAGAACGCCCCAAGCGCAACGACTGCGCTGCCTGGTAATATTATCAGTGATCCCTCCATCGGATCGACCGCGCCAACAAGCATTGCCATGCCGCCCACGACAATCAGGATCCGCGACCATAGATTGGAAACATGTGTCGAATTCATGCGAGCGATGGTGTCAGGCGATTGGCACGGACCAAAATCGATAAAATGCCGTCGGGCATCGACTATTATGATGCGAGTGGGTGCCGAGGCTGAACGTGCGTCGGCGCACTGCGACAGGGCAGGGACCGCTTAATTTTGCTAAGCAACCCGCTCATGTTGCCGATAAGCAGGCTGAGAATGCCCGATTTGATGACAACGCCATTGTATGACCAGGATTGAAGCGACTTCCGGCAAAACCAGCCTGGCAGGCAAATACCTTGCGTTTCTCCTGAACCGGCAATCCTATGGAATTCCTGTCCTCAAAGTACTTGAGATCATTCGCATGACCGCGATTACTCCAGTGCCCCGGATGCCGGCCTATGTGAAAGGCGTGATCAACCTGCGCGGGAAAATTATCCCCATCATCGATTTGTGCGCCAAGCTTGGATTGGAGCACGCCGCCTCCACCGAACACGCGTGTCTGGTCATCGTCCAGGTCCCCGGCCCCGAAAACCGCCCCATCCACCTGGGTTTGGCCGTGGATGCCGTGGAAGAAGTCTGCCAATTAGCCGCTGGAGACATCGAAGAAACGCCCGACTTCGGCTCCGCCCTGGACACGGCTTGCATCCTCGCCGTAGCCAAAGTCAGGAATGCCGTAAAGACACTGCTCGATATTGATTACATCCTGGCTGCCCAAACAGTTCCGCCTCCCTTGAGAACTTTATGAAAAACTGGACCATTGGCAAACGCATCATCCTCGGGTTTGCCACCCTCATCTGCATTACGCTGGCGCTTTGCTTCTATTCCTATATCCACGTCACCGCCATCCGCACCTACTCGGATGCCATCATCAGCGATGCTCTGCCGCGCCTGTACACGATCGGCCGGCTGGAATCCAACGTGCGCCAGTCGCAGGTCATCACGTTCAAACACATCGCGAGCGAGGGCAAGGACGAGAAGGCCGGTTACGATGCCGAACTGGTTTCGCTGGTGCAGGGGAATGAGCGGGTGATCAGTGATTATGAAAAAACTCTCACCCGGACAAAGGACCGGGAGCTTTTTGAACGGCTTAAAGCGTCCTTCCCGGTGTATCGCCAGGCGCGCGAGGAGGTGCTCAAGCTCAGCCGCGAGCAGAAGAGCAAGGAAGCATTCGAGCAGGCCAAGTTGCAGCTCAAACCTGCGTACGACAAACTCACCGCCGCAATACAAGCGGAGGCTGTCTACAATCGAACGAGCGGCGATCTCTGCGCCAGCGCCATCAAGGAAGCCATTGGCGGCGCGATCACGGGCATCTGGATCAGCATGGCTGTGGCATTATTGTTCGGCATTAGCATCTCCTTCTTCATCATCCGCGGCGCCACGCGTGTTTTGACGGGCGTTTCGACCACATTGAGTGAGGGATCCGGCCACATAGCGTCGGCCGCCGCGCAGGTCTCGTATGGCAGCCAGTTTCTGGCCGCGGGCTCCAGCGAGCAAGCCGCTTCCCTCCAGGAAACCAGTTCCTCGCTTGAGGAAATGTCCAGCATGACCCACCGCAATGCCGAACATTCCGCCAAAGTCAACGAATTGGCTCGGGAGGCCCGCGCCGCCGCCGACATGGGCGCCGCCGATATGCGGGCCATGGCCCTGGCCATGAGCGAAATCAAAACCAGCGCCGATGATATCGCCAAAATAATCAAGACCATCGATGAGATCGCCTTCCAAACAAACATCCTGGCCCTGAATGCCGCGGTGGAAGCCGCCCGGGCCGGCGAAGCCGGGATGGGATTTGCCGTGGTTGCCGATGAAGTGCGCAACCTGGCGCAACGCGCAGCCCAGGCGGCCAGAGAGACCTCCGCTAAAATCGAGAATGCGGTCCTCAAAACCTCCCAGGGCGTCCAGATCAGCAACAAAGTTTCCAAGAGCCTGGACGACATCCTGGCCAAAGTTCACGAGGTCGATGTCCTGGCCGCCGAAGTCGCCAGCGCCTCCAAGGATCAGTCTGAGGGGATCACGCAGGTGAATATCGCGGTGGCGCAGATGGACAAGGTCACCCAGGCCAACGCGGCAAGCGCCGAAGAGAGCGCCAGCGCGGCCGAGGAACTCAACGCCGAAGCCGAGTCGCTCAAAGTGGCCGTTGCGGAATTGCTGCGGTTGGTAGGCAGCCAACAGTCAGCCCGGTCCTTGACCTTCGTGGCCAATCCAGCGAAGCCCGGCCACATCGGGAGGCAGATGTCTGCCGCTGCGCAACACCGGGCGTCCGCCTTGACCCATGCCGGCAAGCCAAATCTCCACAATCGCGCAAACGCTCCATTCACATCAACCCGGGGCCGCAAGGGAAGCGACATCCCGATGGAAGATGATTTCAAGGAATTCTGAGAAGCCGACCCTCACCCGCCCTCACCCGTCCGACGGGAGAGGGAATAGTAGCGTACGATTTGAGTTGAATTACGCCATGGTTTGCAACCAACGCGTCAACCCGTTCTCCCTCTCCCATCGGATGGGAGAGGGCCGGGGTGAGGGTTTCCGTTTGAGGATGGATTCCTAGGGCAGTTTTTCCTGTTTGCGATAGGCTAGTCCCTGGAATTGTGCGACCAGGTCGCCATCATCGTCTTTGATTTCCACTGAATAGGTGCCGATCTTGAAGTTCTTGGAAATTTCCTTGGCTTCGGCCCAGAGCGTTCCGGACTGGGCGGCTTTCATGAAGGTGATGCTGGCATTGATGGCAACCGCGACGGTTCCATGGGAATTGGCTGCTGCGGCGAAGGTGTAATCGGCCAGGGTAAAAATGGCCCCGCCCTGGACCGTCTTGTAGCTGTTCAAGTGGTGCGGATGCACCGGCATTTTGGCCGTGGCATGACCGGTGGATATGGACAGCAACTCGATCCCGCAACGGTTCGCGAATTGATCGCCTTTAAAGTAGGACTTGATGTTCTCCATTGTTCTCCTGCGCAGGAGTTGATTCTCAAACGGCGGCGGCTTGAGCAAGCTCAAAGCACTTTAAAACCTTTTTTCAAAAGGACCCTGGTGGCGCTGTCGGGTTCGTCAAACGAAAAGACGAGCACGCCTTTGTCCCCCGGCTTGACGGTGAAACCATACGCGTATTTCACACTCACCTGGGTTCCTTCGATGGCGTCGAGAATTCCTGCCAGGGCGCCGGGCCGATCCGGAACTTCGATGACCACCACCTTGGTGACCTTGACGGCGAAACCATTGCGCTGAAGGAGCCGCCGGGCTCGATCGGACTCCCCCACCACCAATCGCAAAATGCCAAATTCGCGCGTGTCGGCGAGCGAGAAGGTTTGCACGTTGATGCCGGCCTTGGCGAGAAGCCGGCAGGGTTCGTTAAGCGCGCCCGGTTTGTTCTCCAGGAAGACAGAAAGTTGTTTCCATTTCATAACTGGCCTTTCGATGCAGTAAAGCGCCCGATCACAAAAGGCGCTTGTCAATCACGCGCTTGGCTTTGCCCTCGCTGCGTTGAAGCGTCCGCGGCGCCACCAGCTTCAGCGCCGGGTGCAGTCCGGTGATGCTCTCGATGGAATGGGCCAGGCGCGATTTGAATTGCTCGAGACCTCCGACCGTGTCGCTCAGCGCTTCTGTCGTCACTTCCACCTGGACTTCCAGCGTGTCCAGATCCTTCTGGCGATCGATGACGATTTGATAATGCGGCAGCGTCCCTTCAACCCTGAGCAGCGCCGCTTCGATTTGCGAGGGGAACAGGTTGATGCCGCGGATGATCAACATGTCATCGCTGCGCCTGCCAATGCGGCAAATCCGGCGCAGGGTGCGGCCGCAGGCGCATTTGGCGGATTCAATGGCGGTTATGTCGCGCGTCCGATACCGGATCATCGGCATGGCGCGTTTGCAGAGAGTGGTCAACACCAGTTCGCCCTCCGTCCCGT
Organism: Verrucomicrobiia bacterium; assembly: GCA_035648815.1. Lineage (GTDB taxonomy): Bacteria > Verrucomicrobiota > Verrucomicrobiia > Limisphaerales > BOG-1460 > DASRKU01. The sequence continues at coordinate 5,291 of DASRKU010000234.1, forward strand.
CGGGAAGGGGTTCCATTGTTTTGGGATCGATGACCTCCGGGTAGAACATGTCCTCAAAGATGTGGGGGCCGGCCTGGTGCGTGCATTCCATGGCGACGCCGGGGCCGACGATTTCCGAGAGGCCGTAGATATCGTAGGCTCGGATGCCGCTGCCGGTCTGGATGCGTTCCCGCATGTTTTCGGTCCATGGTTCGGCGCCGAACACGCCGATTCGCAGAGGCAACTCTTTGAGGTCAATCCCCAGCTCGGCGGCGCGGTCCATCAGGTGTAGAAAGTAGCTGGGTGTGCAGCAGATGACAGTCACTCCGAAATCCTTGAGGATCATGAGCTGACGGTCGGTGTTGCCTCCGGAAATGGGGATGACGCTGGCGCCCAATGCTTCGGCCCCGTAATGGGCGCCCAGCCCGCCCGTGAACAGGCCGTAGCCATATGCATTCTGGACGATGTCGCCGCTGTGAACGCCGCAGGCGGCAAAGCTGCGGACCATTGCTCGCGTCCAGTCATTGAGATCCTCCTTGGTATAGGCGACCACAATGGGCTTGCCGGTCGTGCCGCTGGACGCGTGGAACCGGACGATTTCCTGGAGCGGGCTGGCGGCCATGCCGTACGGATACGAGTCGCGCAAATCAGTCTTTACGGTGAACGGCAGCTTGACGATGTCCTCGACCGTGTGCAGGTCGGAAGGTTTGAGTTTGCGTTCCTCCATGCGCTTGCGGAACAGCGCCACGTGATCATAGGAGCGTTGAACGATGAACTGCAGCCGCGCGAATTGAATGTCGCGCAGTTGCGCCACCGGCAGAAAATCCACCGCGCTCTCAGGATGAAGCGGCGGCATGGAGTGGTTCTTACTCATAGGTCACCTCGCACCCCTTGCCTCCCGACCAGGAAGGCTTGCCGGTTCGGCTCAAAGAATTCGGGAGCGAACGCTTCGCGGAGGGACTCGATCCATTCCTTTTCCGGCAGCGGCAGATGCGCGCTCAAAGCCCCAAGCAGGGCCACGTTAAGACTTTTCCTGTTCGGCAATTTCGCCGGATCCACCGCGTCGGGCTTGATTAATGTTCCCCCGGGCTTCAGAACGCCCAGATTCGTTTCCACTTGCGTGGAATCCAGCACCAGGAGGAAATCCGCCTCTCCAGGGGACACCATCGGGCTGAGAACAGCCTGGCCGAACCGCACGTCACTGCTGACCGAACCGCCCCGCTGGCTCATGCCTTTGATCTCGCTCTTCTTGACGTCCAGACCCGCCCGGACCGCGACATCGGCCAGGATATCCGAGGCTTTGAGGACCCCCTGGCCGCCGATGCCGGCGATGACGACGTTAGTGAGATTGCTGGACATGGCCTTCCTTTCTTTCGCAGTCGCACCGTTCAAATTCGCGCAGCCGCTTGACGATGAGCAGGCACGGCCGGCGGGCAATGATCACCGACAGTTCCCCGCTGGCCAGGCACTCGTCCAGCACGCGCGCAAAATCAGTGGACCCCGCCCGGGGTTCGATGATGTGCACGCGTTTAACCCCCACCGCACGCGCCAGGTCTTCGAGCACGATCTTGTTGGCGGGTTCATGGTTGAGCGCGCGCCCGGTGCCCGGGTGCTCCTGGTGCCCGGTCATCGCCGTTGTGGAATTGTCGAGAATGATCAACACGTGACCGTCCGGAGGCGGATTGTAAACCATCTCCACAAGCCCGCTGATGCCGCTATGGATGAACGTGCTGTCGCCGATGACACTCACGACGCGCCGCGCCTCGCTCCGGGGTAGGACATGCCGCAGGCCAAGTCCAATGCCCAGGCTTGCTCCCATGCAAACGCAGGAATCCATGGCTTCGAAAGGCGGCAACACGCCCAGTGTGTAGCAACCGATGTCGCCGGCCACGATGCAATCGCGCGCGCGCAAGGTCTCAAACACCAGGCGGTACTGGCAGCCCTCGCACAACTGAGGCGGCTTGCCCGGCGCTTTTGCAGGCTCGGGACTCAGATCATTTTTCAAGATGCGGCGCACGCGGGGGACGTCCAGTTCTCCAAAGCGGTACATCTCCGCTTTGCCTTCGACCTCGATGCCCGCGGCCCGGATGGCTTCGAACAGGTAAGGATCGCCTTCTTCGATGACGACGCAGCGGTCGACCGTTTTTGCAAATGCGGCGATCTTTTCCATGGGCAGCGGATACGTGACGCTCAGCTTCAGAACGCTGGCGGCAGGAGCGGCTTCACGGGCGTGCATGAAAGATATCCCTGAAGCGATGATGCCGACGGATCGATTGCCCGGGACTGAGTAATTCAATGGGCTGGTCTCGTTCCACTTCTGGATCTCGGCCATTTTCCCGCGCAACCGGCGATGGGCAGGACGGGCGTAAGCGGGGATCATGACGCGTCCGGGGATGTCGCGTTCGAAATGGGCAGGCTTGGCCGCGCCGTTGGGGCCTCGCGGGTTGACCAGCGTGTAGCTGTGGCAAACGCGGGTCGTCACGCGCAGGATCACCGGTATTTTCCATCGCTCGGAAATTTCAAATGCCTGCCACAGAAAATCGTAGGCTTCCTGGGAATCAGCCGGCTCGAGCATGGGCACGCTGGCGGCGACGGCGTAGCGGCGGTTATCCTGCTCGTTCTGGCTGGAGGCCATGCCCGGATCGTCGGCTGACACAATCACCAGTCCGCCGGAGACGCCGGTATAGGCGGCGGTGAAGAGGGGGTCGGCTGCGACATTGAGTCCGACATGCTTCATCGTCGCTATGGCGCGGGCGCCGGAGAAGGCAACGCCCAGGGCGACTTCGAGCGCCACTTTTTCGTTGGGCGACCATTGGCCGCGGCCGCCCAGTTCGGAGAAGCGCTCGAGGATTTCTGTCGACGGGGTGCCGGGATAACCCGCGCCCAGGGCGACTCTCGCGTGCAGGGCGGCCAGCGCAATGGCTTCGTCGCCGCTGAGGAGCTTTCGTGTTGGGGATGTCATGAGTGGATTGCCGTTGTCCCGGTCAGCATGCCTCCAGGCGGGCGCAGCCTAAAAGCCATAATCTGGCAATCATTGACCGGAAATTGGCGGGAGTCCGATTCGTCCGAAAATCAGATTCATACATTCTGTGAATTATCAGAATTCCTTTCTGTAAATACAGTATCAAAAAGCTGGACTAATTGTTCCGCGATTCTAACTTCGGAGTCAAGATGCAGATGGCGGAATCTGTCGGCCACGCGCTCACCATCCCCGCCCATCTGACAAAACGTTCAAGTCGAAAGGCTCAATATGCTCGGAATTGATGATCCGTGGGTGGCCCTGGCTTATCTGCTGTGCATCGGGAGCGCCCTCCTGTGCGTGATTTACGGAGCTCTCAACTGGAACAAGGGACAGGAACAGGTCGAGCCTGTGGACAGGATCTGGGCCGAACAAGAGGACAAGGTGGAGAAAACTCTTTAACCCAAAACGGCCATGAACCTTGCCCAAGTTGATTTCGCCGACATCGTCGTGGTGTTGCTTTACGTTTTTGTGACGGGTTACCTCGGTTACCTGGGTTACCGCGGCACAAAAAGCGCCTCCGATTATCTCCTGGCCGGCCGCAAGGCCCATCCGTTCGTCATGTCC
>DASRKU010000235.1:0-15014 GCA_035648815.1 Verrucomicrobiia bacterium
CCCTGACCGGCTCATGGATTTTGGACTCGCTTTGGACGATGTGCTGTCGGCAGCGCGCCAATCCACTGCTGTGCGCGGCGCGGGTTTCATCGAAAACACCAATCAGCGAATTGTCCTGCGCACCCGGGGACAATCGCTGACGCCGCAGCAACTTGGCGAGGTCACGCTCGCCCATCACCTGGGCCAAACGGTGCGGTTGAAGGATGTCGCGAAAGTCGTGGAGGGACCGGAGCCGAAATTTGGCGATGCGCTGGTCAACGGCGAACGCGGCGTTGTCATGCTCGTTTCCAGCCAATACGGCGCGAACACGCTGGACGTGACTCATGCAACCGAGGATGCGCTGCAAGAATTGACGCCGGCTTTCGCCGCTGAAAAGATCGTCTTGCAGTCCAAGCTGTTTCGTCCCGCGAACTTCATCGAAGCTTCGCTTCACAATGTGAACCAGTCGCTGCTGATTGGCGGCGTTCTGGTCGCGGTTGTCTTGTTCTTCTTTCTGCTCGACTGGCGTACCGCCTTCATTTCCTTCCTGTCAATTCCGCTGTCATTGCTGGTTGCCGTGATTCTGCTGGACCGCTACGGCGTTTCGCTCAACACGCTCACGCTGGGCGGTTTTGCCATCGCCATCGGCGTTGTTGTAGACGATGCGATTATTGACGTGGAAAACATTCTTCGGCGTGTCCGGGACAACCTAACCCTGACGCCGCCGCGTCCTGTTTTCGAGGTTGTGCTGGACGCCTCTCTTGAAGTCCGCAGCGCAGTGGTATATGCCACATTCATCGTCGCGCTGGTATTCTTCCCCGTGCTCACGCTGACGGGCATTCAGGGAAAGCTGTTCACGCCCCTGGCAACGGCCTTCATTCTGGCAATTCTCGCGTCGTTGGCTGCAGCGTTGACTGTGACGCCCGCACTATGCCTGGTTTTGCTGTCGCGCACGAAGCCGCGTGAAGAGCCGCGCTATGTCCGCTGGATGAAAGATCAGCATCGCGGTTGGCTACAGGCCTTGAGCCGCCGCCCGCGGACCGTCATTGGCGTCGCAGTCGCACTGATTGTTATGGCGACAGCAACGCTGCCGTTTTTTGGCGGCGAGTTTCTCCCCGAATTTCGAGAGGGACATTTCGTTCTTCACATGGCGGCGCTGCCCGGAACTTCTCTGGAGGAATCCCTGCGGCTCGGCAAACAAGTCACCGAAGAATTGCTCAAGAATCCGCACATCCACTCCGTTTCTCAGCAAGCCGGACGCGCGGAGAATGGCGAGGACACCTGGGGCACGCATTATAGCGAACTCCACATTGAATTACAGCCGTTGAGTGCCGAAGACGCCGAAACGGTTGCCAGTGAAATGCGCAAAACCCTGGAAACATTTCCGGGCCTCACGTTTCGCATCATGTCACCGTTGGCCGAACGCATCGAGGAGACCATTTCCGGCGCAACGGCGGAGGTGGTCGTCAACATTTTTGGCGACGATCTCGATGTGCTCGATGAAAAGGCCGCCGAACTAAGCCGCGTGCTCTCGAACATCAAAGGCGCCACGGATGTGCAAATCGAGTCGCAGCCAGGCTCGCCGCAAACAGTTGTAAGCCTGCGGCCGGAGCGGCTGACTCAATTCGGCTTCCGGCCTGTGGACGTGCTCGACGCGATTCAGACCGCCTATCAGGGAACTGCTGTCGCGCAAACGTACGAAGGAAATCGGGTGTTTGACGTGGACGTGATTCTGGACGAGGCGAGCCGAAAAGTGCCTGAAAAAATCGGCTCGCTGATGTTGCGTAATGCGGAAGGTCTCCGAATGCCTCTGCGGGAACTGGCGGACATCTATCCGACCACAGGACGCTATGTCATCGCGCATGAACGCGCCCAGCGACGGCAGCAGGTCACGTGCAATGTTGTCGGACGCGACATGGCTGCCTTCGTGGACGACATGAAAAAGCAAGTCGGCAAGATTTCGTTTCCCGCCGGTGTTTATCCGGTGTTCGGCGGTTCGGGATTGACGCAAAGCGCCGCGCGCAAGGAATTGCTGGTGCATTCAGCAATCGCCGGCATCGGCATCCTCCTGCTGCTCTCAGTTGTCTTTCGCAACACTCGGAATCTTCTTCTCGTGCTGGCCAACATGCCGTTCGCACTCATCGGCGGAGTGCTGGCCGTGTTCGCAACCGGCGGTTCGCTCTCGCTCGGTTCGCTCGTCGGCTTCGTGACGCTCTTTGGCCTGACAACTCGCAACTCCATCATGATGATCTCACACTTCGAGCATCTCGTGGAAAAGGAAGGAATGGCCTGGGGACTCGAAGCCGCCATTCGTGGCGCGTCGGAGCGAATGCTTCCCATTCTGATGACTGCGCTCGTCACTGCGCTTGGGTTGCTTCCTCTCGCCATCGGCTCAGGCGAGGCCGGTCGCGAGATTGAAGGCCCGATGGCAATCGTCATTCTCGGCGGACTGCTGACTTCAACTGTGCTGAATCTTTTAGTGCTGCCGACGTTGGCTCTGCGCTACGGAAAATTTGAGACGGCGAAAGATGTTTAGTATGAACCGCAGAAGCTACTTACGCCAATTTTGAAGCCCGACAGCACCATTGGAAAGATTAGCCAATTCCTCCAGGCTCATGAGGGGTCACTACTTATTGTTTTCTTTGGAATCCTGATTCCTCTCTGCTGGTTCGACTGGCTGGCCGAAGCCATCCGGCACCAAGAGAACTTGCCTTGGGATACTGCCGTCCTCAGATTTCTTCAGGGTTCTCTGCCACTTGGCGGCGACAAGTTGTTGAGCCTCATTGCGCGAACTGGCGAGATCAATGTTGTCGTTGTGCTCGCGGTTGTTGGCGTTCTGGTGCTGAAGCGCGCACGCAGAATGCGCGATGCGTTTTTTCTCACATTCGCCCTCGTGGGGGTGGTGATCGGCAACCTCCTGGTGAGAACCCTGGTTCAGAGAACCCAATCCACCGTTTGGGGGACATTTGCTCCAACCTTTGAATCGGGATTTCCGAGCAGTCAGGCCGCAGACACTTTCACAATCGCTCTCGTGTTTGCGGTCCTCACTTGGCCAACTCGCTGGCGGTGGCTGACTGTGTTGCTTGGAGTTTTCTACGTGTTTGCGGTCGGCCTGTCGCGAGTCCATCTGGGCCTCCACTACCCTTCGGACGTTCTGGCCGGCTGGACACTGGCACTGGCCTGGGTGACGACCGCGAGTTTCGTCAGACGAACTCCAATCAAACCGAAGAAAAGTGCGATCGAAACCGAAACAGGAGAGGATCGAAGGGGTGGGTCAGGTCCCAAGTAATGAATCCAACTGACCCAGCCCTGATGGTTTCGTTCATGATGATGATGGGCGAGGTACTGGACGAGGACGTAGCACAGTGAACGTTCACCGAAAAGAATCATTTGGTTGAGGCATTCGGCTTTCACCGAACGTACCCAGCGTTCGGCGAAAGCATTGAGATTGGGTGATTGCGGTAGGCGCAGTGTCCGAAAACTCAAACGAACTGCAAAAAACTGAGGTTCCATTGCTTGCGTTTCAGGGAATCGACTCACAGTCGCACGGATAAGATATTTGCTGTGAACGTGTTAGATGAGTTTCCAACTTCATTTTCAATCTCGCTGGCGCACAGCTCATTTTCTCTTAGGAAATACGCAAACTCCAGTTTCCAACTTTATTTTGCGAGTACAGCAAAATCTATAGGGAAGAATAAAGTTCTGAGCTGGAAAACAGAGTTTTGAACTAAAAAATAGAATCCTTAAGTGAAATCTTTCTCTCGGTTACACTTCCGACGACACATTATGGGACGGGCGTCCATTGGCTGTCAGGGTCGAACCGGGTCATGGCCGAGGCAATCTTCGCGGTCTTCTTGTCGAGGTTGCACTGATAGACCTTTCCCTGTTGGTTGACAATGAGAGTCATCACGCCGGTGTTGCCCCATTCCGCCGGCCAGGCGACCAGCGCAAATCCGGCGATCATCCGGCCATTGATAAGGTAATCATACTTGCCGCCCGGCGCGCATTTGCCCTGGCGCGTCAGGATTTTGAAATAATAGCCGTGATAAGGCGCCTGTTCATCGTTCAACATCTTCGCGGTGCGGTGATAACCTTCCACGCGGGCGGCAGCCACGAGCGGCCCCAATGGACTTAACTCCTCGCCTGGTTTCGCCGGCCAGAAAAGACCGTCGTGCGTGCCGGGTGTGCTGCGCAGGAACTGCGCGTAAGCCAGTACGCCGTCGCCCAGGCGATCCTGGCCGGCGTATTCGCGCTGGGCATCCACATAAGCGTGGCAGACGTCAATCGCACCAAGTTCGTTCATGCCGATGCGGCGGTTGAGAATCTCCTTCTTTCCCGCCGCCGTATCGAAAAGCCATTGACCATTCTGCTTCACGAGCGGAATGGGAAACGACCAGCCGTCCGCGCCCAGTTCCAACGTGATGTTGGAATCGGAGTTGGTGCTCAACCGCGACTTTTCCGTCAGACGCTGCACAAACATTTTGAATTCTTCGGTGGCCTGGACGACATCGGGTGACACCAGTTCATGTCCTTCCGGCCCAAAGATTGCGCGCAGGGCATTCGTGTCATGATTCGTTGCGGCCGCGATCAGGGCGTTCACGGCTTCGTCTGGTGAACCGAAGATCTGTTCACCGGCGGCCAGAAGGCGTCCGGGCAATGCCAGTGCGAGCGCAGCCAGAACCAGTGCGGACGCAATTGTTCCAGTCCGGCGCAACAAGGAAAGAGGATTTAGTTTCATCGGCGGTAAGGTGGTTGTGAAGATCATGAAAATAATCAATCAATGCTTTGGCTGGGAACCGGAACTATGATTACCGCCGCCGCCACCGTTGAAGGACGAAGCCGGATGCGAAGCCGGCGCGGAATGTGTGACCGTCTGCATGCTTTGCTGGCCGCGGTTGCTGAAAGTTCTCGTCGCGCTGGAACTTTGGATGCCGATGAGCGCGCCGTTCGAGACTGGCCGGCCGGCCGTTGCGGAATGCTGGACCGGAGCCGGCCCGGGCGGGGATACTGTGATGGTCGGAACACGGTGTGGTGGAATTTCACGCGGCGGCACTTCGCGGGGTGGCAAGGGATGCGTTTCCGGCCGGCTCGCAATTGGAGCCGTCGCGCGCACGGATGGATGATTGCCCCAACCCCGATCACCCCGGTTGACCGGGCCGAGGTCGTGCTGATTCTGAGCACGCCAGACCGTCGTTTGCTGGCGAACCAAAACCGCGCGCTGGTCGGGACGCTCATGCCACCAGTTGGGCGGACGCGGATGATCATGGTTCCAGACGATCAGATGGTGGTTATGCCAATCAAAATCGCCATTCAACCAGCCGCCAATCGGAAAGCCGATGCCAAAGGTGATGAACGACCCGCCAAAGCCGCTTTGATAATAAACGACATCCGGCTGATAAACGGGCACATAGATCACCTGTGGGTCGGCGGGAAGGATTTCTATGGTGCCGTTGTCCGCCACTACCTGCTGCTGCGGGGTGGATTGCAGGCTGCCGAGGTTTTGGGCCGAAGCACGCAACCGTTGGATGGAATCCATCACGTCCTGCTGCTGGTTGAGGAAAGCCAGGCCCAGTTCGGTCGTCCAGTTCAGGTTATCATCCATCCATTTCAGCACGTTCGGGTAGCGTGCCAGTGCCTGCACACTGGCATCCCACGGCTGCTGGTCAATCTGGTTGGGATCGCCGCCGCCGGCGACATAACGGTCGGCCAGCACGACCTGCGTCGGCAACGTGGACGCTGGCAGGATCTGCGCGATCAAGGGGTCGGGATAAAGCGCGATCGGCCCCAGCAACTGGTCCAATTGCTGGTAGGAAAGCGATTGATAGGCGGGCGTCGGGGGCGGAACCGCCGGTTGCGCCTGCGCCGGGAGGATGGCCAGCCCGCACAGGAAAACAGCTAGATTAAAGATTGTTTTCATCCGGATGCTCGTATAATTGTCCGTCATTATTCCTAGACGGCAGGAACTCTTAGAATTGAGTATTCATTGTTGAAAGTCAATAGAACCACGGGACATGGAAAAACTGGCCTCCGGATGTGACAGAGGGCCGGCTTGTATTGGGAATCCCGAATCCAGATTAAAAACAGGAATCAATTTGATCGACTCAGATGCATTTACGGTTGGCAATGCCGATGTGTCAGAGTTGCGCGGCGTCGTATCGCGCATTGCCCGCAACGGCTACTGCGAAGCCAGAGTTTGCCAGCGGCTGGGGCTTTCGGACCTTGCGGATCTCCTGTGGCGCGCCTTGCCGGTCTATCGCGAAGAACAACTGGCAGTCCGCGACATTCTCGCTTCGACCATCGACCTCTTTCTTCTGCAAGGAGCAATCCCGTTGGACGAACTCAGTCAAATCTTCAATGCGGCCCAGCGGGATCTCCTGGTCCGGACAGGACTTCTCTCGATCGATCAGCAGGGTTTCACCCGCGCGCGGGCTTCACTGTTTCCGGTCGGGGATAACTTGATTTTTTCGGACCATGCTTGGCCGATGCTTCCCCACCCGGGATGCGTCAGCGTGCCGTCCGACCAAGTGATGTTCGTTGGCACCGACAGCCGCTGGCTTGCGCGGGCAACAGTGCGCCGGCCGGTTCAAGCTGCACTCGATCTTTGCACCGGTTCGGGCGTCCATGCCATTCTCGCCGCGCGTCATGCAAAGCGGGTGGTTGCCGTGGACATCAATGCTCGGGCCGCGCGGTGCGCGCAGTTCAATAGCCGGGTGTCAGGCGCGGACCATATCGAAGTCGTGGTTGGGGATCTCTACGAACCCGTCGGTCAAGAGCGTTTTGATCTTATTACGGCAAACCCTCCGTTTGTCCCATCGCCCGTAGAACAGCTCCGATATCGTGATGGAGGACGCTCAGGTGAAGAGGTCCAACGCCGGATTATTGCCGGTTTGCCGCAGCATCTGGCCGCGGGAGGAATTGCCCAGATCGTCACCGAATTCGGGGAGCGTGAGGGTGAACCACTTGACAAGCGTTTGCGTGAATGGCTCGTCAGTGCCCCGATGGATATATACATCCTTCGCCTTCGAGAGCATTCTGCGACACGCTATGCCATTGGGCATGCCGGAAATGCCAATGCCAATGACACCTTTGAAACCTTCCTTGATTCGGTGCGCGATTGGGCAGGAAACCTGAGAGCGCAAGGCTATACGCGCATTGTCTCTGTTCTCCTTGCATTTCAATGGAGTGATCCGACGTTGGGCTCGCCATGGACCCGGAGCGAGGAATCAAAACCCCCGCTGAAGGCTGCGGGCACCGAGGTGGAAACAGCTTTTTATGCCGAGCGGTTGGTGCGCAAAGCTGATTTCCGCGAACTGCTGGAGCGCAGTCGAGTGCGCCGGGCAGGACCTGTAGGGTTGATCGAAACGCGAGCTCTTGGAAGTGATTTGCCTGCACAGGTTCAGGCAAAGTTACTGGGAAGAGCGCTTTCCCCCCTGCAATGGCTCACTCCAGTTGAACGATCGACCCTGGTGTTGATTGAGAAACCGCTGACGATTCAGGAGCTTCTCGCACTCGCGCGCGGGCTTAACCTCGACAAGAATGCCATCCTGACAGCGGTCACCTCACTCCTCAGAGTGGGACTTGTTTGCCTGATCTCGGACAACGCCTTCCTTTGACGATCTGTCGGATCTTAGCCCGCCGCATCCCGGAACCGGCCAACCCGAATCCCGTTAGAAATTGGAAACGGCACAGGCTAGACTTGGATGACACGCCCAACCGGACCTTGTACGTGATTATTTCCAACCGCCTCCCAAGGCGCGGTAAAGTTGTACCGTGGCCAGCAGTTGGTTCAGTTCCGTTTGGGTCAGCGCGTTTTCGGCGGGAAAGAGCAATTGCTGCTCTTGTAGCAGTTCATAATAATTGGCGTGCCCGGCGGTGTAACGCTCGTTGGCCACTTGCACCGCTTCCTCGTAGGCCTTGACAGAGATCTCTTGTTCGATGCGTTCCCGCGCAAATTGCTCGCGCGCGGTCAGCGCGTTGCTCACTTCCTGGAAGGCGTTGAGCACGACCGATTGATATTGCAGCACCGTTTCCTCCCGTACCGCGCGGGCGTAGCGATATTGCCCCTTCAAAAGTCCCCCTTTGAAAATCGGCCCGGTCAGATTCGCCGCCACGCTCCACGCATTGGCCGCGCCCGAGGTGAACGTGGAGAGTTCCGGACTGACCTGACCAAACAACGCCGTCAGACTGAAGCGCGGATAAAAATCGGCCTTGGCCACGCCGATTTGCGCGTTGGCCGAACGAACCAATTGCTCCGCCTGCCGAATATCCGGACGCCTTTCCAGCAGCGCAGAAGGCAATCCAGGCGGCACATCCGGCGGCAGCAGTTCTTCGAGCAATTTCTTGTGGCGAACGATCGGGCCGGGATTCATCCCGAGCAATATCCTGATCTGATTCTCCTCCACCACAATTTGCCGCTCCAGTTCAGGAACAGTCGCGGCTGCGGACGCCTGTGCCGCTTGGGCCGCCGCCGTTTCCAGCTTCGAGGAGACGCCGCCGCGCAGACGCTCGGAAAAAAGCTTCAAGCTCTGCCCAAATGAATTGGTGGTGTCCCTGGCAATTTGCAATTCTTGATCGAGCGCCAGCAGTTGAAAATAATCCGCCGCCACAGTTGTAATCAAGGTGAGCATGACATTGGTCCGCGCTTCCGCCGTCGCCAGAAATTGGGCGCGGGCCGATTCGTTCAGCCGGCGGATTCGCCCCCACAGGTCAATCTCCCATGAGACATTCCCGGCCGCCTCGTACCCCATTCCTGGCGGCCTGCCGGAAGGGTACGGGCTGCCCGCCAAAACGTTCCTTCCGTCCCCGACTGCTCCCTGGTAGGTGATTTGCGGAAAATAGCCCGACCGATTTTCCGCCAGAATGGCGCGCGCCTGTTCCACTCGCGCCGCCGCGATTCGGACATCGTAATTATTGGTCAGCGCGCTGCGAATAAGCGCCTGCAACGCGTCGTCATGGAACAATTCCCACCACGGCATGTCGCCCAGGGAATTGGTCAGGCTCGTTGTGTCGCCCCGGAAACTTTGCGGCGCGTCGACTGCCGGCCGTTTATATTCCGGCCCGACGGCGCAGCCGGCCAGCAGCAGCGCCAGAATCATCACCGGCCATAATTTGAACCGGCGCGGTGCGCTCATGTTTTTCCGCCGTTCGGTTGCGGCGCGGGCGGATGCTTCTTGTATCGAATCCCCAATTTCTCCACGACGTAGAAATTGACTGGGATGATAAAGATGCCCAGCAAGGTCGAACCGAGCATTCCGCCAATGACCACCGTGCCCAGCATCTTGCGTGACATCCCGCCTGAACCGGTCGCGAACCACAGCGGCAGACACCCAAACACGAAGGCAAAGGACGTCATCAAGATCGGACGCAACCGGATGCGCGCGCCGATCAGCGCGGCCTCGGTCAGGGACTTGCCTTTTTCGACCTCGGTTTTGGCGTATTCGACGATGAGAATGGCGTTTTTGGCGGACAATCCGATCAACATGATGAGTCCGATTTGCACATAAACATTATTTTCGAAATGGCGCGCGAACAGGGCCACAAAAGCGCCCAGCACGGCCACCGGCGTGCTGATCAAAACGCTGAAAGGCAACGACCAACTCTCGTAGAGCGCAGCCAGGATCAGAAACACAAAAACCAGCGAAAGCCCAAAGATGGCGATGCGTGGGACGCCTTGCGCTGCCTTCTGTTCCTGGAACGACATGCCGAAATAATCGAACCCCATCCCCGCCGGCATCGTGTTGGCAAACACTTCCTCCAGCGCCTTGGTCGCCTGGTCCGAGCTGTAGCCGGGGGCCGCGCTCCCGTTGATTTGCGCGCAACGGTATTCGTTGTAATGCATCACGAATTCCGGCCCGGTTCGGCGTTCCACCCGCGTTACTGCCGAGAGCGGGACGCTCTGGCCCAGGCGGTTCCGCACGTAAAACAAACCGATGTTGTCCAGGCTCGCGCGATATTTATCGTCCGCTTCCACATAAACCTGCCATTGCCGGCCAAAGCGATTAAAATAATTCACAAAATAGCCGCCCATGAAGGTCTGTAGCGTTTTATAAACTTCGCCCAGGTCCAATCCCTGCTTCAACACCTTGTCGCGGTCCACGTTGATGAGAACCTGCGGCACATTGGGGAGGTAGCTGGTGCTCAGGCCGGAAAGCTCCTTTCTCTTGGCGGCTGCGGCCATGTAGGCATCCAATTCCGTCGTCAGGAATGATGGGTCATGCCCCGCCCGGTCTTCCAGAATGAAGGTAAAACCGCCCGCCGTGCCCACGCCCGGAATGGACGGAGGCGGAAAAGAAAAGGCCTGCGCTTCCGGCATGGCTGCGAGTTCCTTGTTAATGTGCACCCGGATGGCGCCAAGTTGTTCGGAGGCTTTTTTGCGCTCGTTCCACGGTTGCAGGGTCACAAAAAACAAGGCGTTGTAAGTGGTTTGCGCCTGGCTCAACAAACTGAAGCCCAGCACCGTCGTGTAATATTTGACCCCCGGCGTCTTCGCCAGAATTTTCTCCACCCGCTTGCAATATTCGGAGGTGCGTGGCAGCGAGGCCGCGTTGGGCAGTTGCACGTTGATAAAGACATATCCCTGGTCTTCCTCCGGCAGAAATGAGGAGGGCAGTTTGCTCCCGATGAGCAAGGCCAGCACCGCCACGCCGGCCAGCAGCACAAGGCTCAACCCGCTTCGGTGGATCAATCCCTCGCTCCAATGCACGTATTTGTTGGTTACCTGGCCGAACACACGATTGAACCAGCCGAAAAACCGGGCCAGCGGGCCATGCGTCGGCTCTCTGTGTTTCAAAAGCAGCGCGGACAGCGCCGGGCTCAGCGACAGCGCATTGAACGCGGAAAAAATGACCGAAATGGCAATCGTCAGCGCGAATTGCTGGTAAAGCCGCCCCGTGATGCCGGCGATGAAAACCGTCGGCACAAAGACCGCTGCCAGAATCAAAGCGATGGCCACCACCGGCCCGGCCACTTCCTGCATGGCCTTCAGGGCCGCATCCTTGGGCGCCATTCCCTCCCCGATGTGCCGTTCGACCGCTTCCACAACCACGATGGCGTCATCAACCACAAGCCCGATGGCCAGGACCAGGCCGAAAAGGGACAAGGTATTGATCGAAAAACCAAACACTGGAAAGAGGATGAAAGTTCCGATGAGCGAAACCGGCACGGCCAGCATTGGAATGAGCGAGGCGCGCCAGCCTTGCAGAAAAATATACACGACAATTGTGACCAGCAGGAGCGCCTCCCACAGGGTCGTCAGAGTTTCCTCAAGCCCCCGGCTTACCGCCAGCGTGGTATCGAGCGAAACGGCGTAGTCCAGGTCCTGTGGAAAACTTTTCTTCAGTTCCATTATCAGCGCCTTGACATCCCTGGCGGCGTCAAGCGCATTGGAGCCGGGCAATTGGTAAATGGCCATGATGGCGGCGGGTTCGCCGTTGAGGCGGCCGGCCAGGCTGTAAAGCTGGGCACCCAGCTCAATGCGCGCCACGTCCTTGAGCCGCACCAGCGAGCCATCCGTGTTTTCGCGCACAACAATCTCCCCAAATTGCCGCTCTGTGATCAATCGGCCCTGGGCAATGGCGGTATAGGTGTATTCCTGCCCCGGCAACGACGGCGGCCCGCCAACTTGTCCGGCTGGATTAACCGTGTTCTGGCTGTTGACCGCGGCGATCACATCGCTCGCGGTGATGTTCAGTTTTGCCAGTTGATTCGGATTGATCCAAAAGCGGATGGCATACTGCCCCGCCCCGAAAACGTTGATATTGGAGATGCCTTTGACCCGCGTGATCTGGTCAACAAGATTTATGTAGGCGAAATTGGCTAGAAACGTCGCGTCGTACGTTCCCTTCGGCGAATAGAGCGCCACCAGCAACATCGGCGTCGTCGGGGACTTCAAGATGGTTACCCCGTAATTCTGCACTGCGGCGGGCAATTGCGACGCCGCCTGCTGTTCGCGCAATTGGGCCAACATTTGGTCGACGTTCGGGTCGGTTTTGACGTCGTAATTGACCACCATTCGCATCACGCCATTGTTGGCGTTGATCGAATACATGTAGTTCATATTATCCACCCCGCTCATCTGTTCCTCGATGGGCGTGGCGACGGATTGCTGCACAGTTTCGGCGTCTGCGCCGACGAAGGTGGTTTGGAGGCGGATTTCAGGAGGGACGACGTTGGGGAACTGGGAGATCGGCAGGGTCGTCATCGAAACAAGGCCCACCATAACCATGAGAATGGCGATGACCATGGCAACGATGGGGCGGTTGATGAAGAAGCGGTACATTACGAAGGGAACTTCGTCATTCCCTGGCTCTTGGTGCCACGTCACTCGCCTTTGGTGATTTATTTGGCTGAGGATCCACCAGCGTTCCTTCCTTGACCTTCTGCGTGCCCTCGGCAACAACCCGTTCATCCGGCTTAAGGCCTTTTTCGATCAGCCAATCATTGCCCACCTGTTCCCCCACCTGGACCGATTTAAGATGGGACTTGTTCTGCGCGTCAACAGTGACCACCTGATAAGAACCCTGCAATTCCATCACCGCGCGTTGCGGCAGCAGGATCGCTCCCCGGCGTGTTTCGGTCTTTGCCCGCACCAGCGCGTATTGGCCGGGGCGCAGGATGTCGTCGGGATTCGGGAACAGGCCGGCTATCTGAAGCGTGCCGGTATTGACATCGACCTGCCGGCTGGTGAAAAACCATTTGCCCGGGGCAGGATATGTCGAGCCGTCAGAAAGAATCAGTTGCAATTCCATCTCCACCCGATACGCGGCCCTTTCCGCCGCATTGGTAAATTGATGGCAAAAGGCCAGATAAGATTGCTCGCTGATACTGAAATAAACCCGCATTGGATCAATGGTTGACACCGTCGTCAGCGCCGCGCCGCCCGGCCCGACCAAATCTCCGATTTGCGCCTGGGCGGTTCCGGCGATGCCGTCGATGGGCGAGGTGATTTTGCAGAACTCAAGGTTCAGCGTGGCGCTTTCCACGGCGGCCTTGTCGGACTGGATGGCCGCTGCTGCCATGAGGTTGGCCTGGATGGCGTCGTCTAACTCTTCTTGACTTATGGCGTGCTCGCTGGCCAGCGGCGTGTAACGTTTGACGTCCAACTGCGTCTTGTCATACTGCGCCTCTTCTTGGGCCAGTTTGCCCAGCGCCTGGTCGAGCGCCGCTTGAAACGGCCGCGGATCCACTTCAAAAAGCAGGTCCCCTTTCTTTACGTCGCTGCCCTCCATGTAATCCTGCCTCGTCAGGTAACCGCTGACTTGCGCACGAATCTGGGCATTGGGGTAGCCATCGAGCGTGCCGATCCATTGCTGGTAAATGGGCACATCCTGTGGGGTGACGGTGACCACCTGCACTTTGAGAGGCGGCGTTGGCCGCGGCTTCTCTTTACAACCGAAAAACAGCAACCCCATCGCTACCGCCGATACAACAGCCGGCAGTTGGCTTTGTTTCAGAAGAGACCGTGCCAACTGGAAAATAATTACATTCTTCCGCATTTGAATTAATTCATGAAATCGTAAAACAATCTTATTGGCTAACATGCCAGAACCTTCCTTTGAATCAAGCTGAGACAAGTGCGGCAATCTTGGGCGTACAGTCAAAGAATTCATCCGGGCAGATTGGCTGTCGGCCCGGGAGCATAAGCGAGTGTGGCGGCAAACAATTTGTCCGTTGGAAAGCTTCGGAGCGAGCTTCGTTCCAACGATACGCGCGTTGGGGATATCTACTCAATGCCACTCATTCACGTGAGTACGGCAGTCGTCCGGTTCCCTGAATGGGTGCCAAGGCGCTTGTGGGCGCGCAGGCGAGTAAACCAGAGGCGCAGGCACAGGCGGGTGAACACGACGGAAAACCACATCAGTTGCCAAAAGGCGGATTGAGATGCCAACCCCGGTTCAGCAAAAGCCAAGATCCGGCGAGCCACACTTAGCTATTTGGCTAATAATGCAAGTGTCGAATATGACTCCTGCCACACAAGCCGAATATAAAGCGCAGGCCCGCATCATCAAGGCCCTCGCCCACCCCACCCGTCTGTTCATCGTGGATGAACTCTCACGCGGCGAACGTTGCGTGTGTGAACTGACTGACCTCATCGGCGTGGAGATGCCGACCGTGTCGCGGCATCTAAGCCAGCTCAGGAATGCCGGCATCCTGGAGGACGAGAAGCGCGGCGCGCAGGTGTTTTACCGGTTGCGCGTGCCGTGCGTGTTGAACTTCTTTAAGTGCGTCAAGGCCGTGCAAGCCGAGCACCGAGAGAAGTAATCGGATGGATTTGCACCTTCAAAATCAGATCCGAACAACAGACCCTGTGCAGGAACCGCTGCTTCGGGGCAATGCGGCTTGCCCAAGAGCCGACGTCGCCGGCAAACCGGGCTGGCGCAAGTATTTGCCTTGGGGCTTCGCGGTTCTGGTGATTTGGTGGCTGGTCTATCGCAGCCTCGCCCCCTTCGCGGCCTGGTTCACCTATTCGCTGTGCGGGCTGGTGAAAGGATCGCATCCGGGCGCGACGGTGGAGTTTTTCGTCTTTGAATCACCCAAGGTGCTGATGCTCCTCACGCTGGTGGTATTCGGGGTCGGCATTGTGCGTTCCTTCTTTACGCCGGAACGGACACGGCGGATTTTGTCGGGTAAACGAGAGTCTGCGGGAAACGTCCTGGCTGCCTTGCTCGGAATCGTCACGCCTTTTTGTTCCTGCTCGGCTGTGCCCCTGTTCATTGGGTTTGTCACAACCGGAGTGCCGCTGGGAGTGACGTTTTCTTTTTTGGTTTCGTCACCCATGGTCAATGAAGTTGCGCTGGTGCTGTTGTTCGGATTGTTCGGCTGGAAGGTCGCGGCTATTTACCTGAGCACTGGATTGGCCATCGCCATCATTTCCGGCTGGGTCATCGGTCGGTTGCGGATGGAAAAGCACGTCGAGGACTGGGTGTTCCAGACGCAAACCGGCGAAGCCGGCACGGAAGCGGAAGTGGACTGGCCCGCGCGCATCCGCCTTGGCCTCGACGCGGTGAAAGACATTGTGGGTCGCGTGTGGCTTTACG
>DASRKU010000236.1:0-15407 GCA_035648815.1 Verrucomicrobiia bacterium
GCGGTGCAGACCATGATTTTGTCGGCAAGCGGGTCCATCAGGATTCCGAAATTGGTGATCAGCTTGCGCCGGCGGGCGATCTCGCCATCCAGGAAATCGCTGATCCCCGCCGCGGCAAACAAACCCAATGAAATCGTTTCATGGAATGTCACCCGCGAAAACAGCACCGCCAGAAAAGCCCCGGTCAGGAGGAAGCGCGAAACGGTAAGTTTGTTTGGCAAATTCATGCAAGCTCGAACCGCAATGGAACGAGGAATTAGAGCAAAGCCGCGACGATGTAAATCCTATTCGCTGGCGAATCAGGCAGGCACGCCAATCAAATCATAATCACTATGCCCGACGATCCTGACCCACGCGAACTCTCCGATTGGCAATGTGCCACGAACATAGACCCGCCCGTCAATGTCGGGCGCGTCGGCTTCTCCGCGGGCGATCCATTGGGCCTGGGATTTGGGATTTGGAATCGCAGAGCCTTTGGCGCGCACCAGTCCATGCTCCCATGAACTCACAGTTGCGGCCTGCGCCTGCCGGGCGCTCGCACGGCCTTCGACCAATACTTTGATCGTGCGGCCCACCCACGATTCGGAAACTTCCCTTGCGATCTCCCGTTGCGCAGACATGGCCAGGTCCCGCCGCCGCCGCCGGGTCTTCTCGGGAATTTGCCCCGCCATGTCCCCCGCGCGCGTGCCTTCCTCGCGCGAATAGGAAAACACGCCCAGACGCTCGAAACGTGTTTCGTGAATAAAATCCAGCAAGAACTGAAAACTCTCCTCCGTCTCTCCCGGAAAACCCACGATGAATGTCGTCCGCAGCGCAATCCCCGGAACTCCGGCCCGGATCCGCCGCAGAAGATCCACAATGTATTCCCGGGAGGTTTCCCGGCGCATGCGTTCCAGCATGTTCTGATGGATGTGCTGAAGCGGGATGTCCACGTATCGCGCGACTTTTGGACATTCAGCGATCGTCTGTATCAATTCCTGGGTCCAGTGCGCGGGATGCGTGTACAACAGCCGGATCCAGAAATCGCCCGGAAGCCCATTCAGTTCGCGAAGCAACGTGCAAATCGTAGCCGAGCTGGCCGGCATGGATTTTAAAGCCGCGCCGAACTTTTCCGGCGAAGCGATCGCCGGGGTGGAATGGGGGCGCAAATCCAGGCCATAATAGGTCGAGTCCTGTGAAATCAGGTTCAGTTCCCGCACACCCGCCGCAATCAGCCCTCGCGCTTCCGCAACGACATCGGGCTGGGGCCGGCTGCGATGACTTCCGCGCATGCGCGGAATGATGCAGAAACTGCACGGATGATTGCAGCCCTCCGCAATTTTGACATAGGCGCTATGCGGCGGCGTCAGGCGGAACCGCGGCGTGGCGAAATCGGGAATGTACGTCGGACGCGAATGAACCTGGAGAAGGGCCGGCTCAGGAGGGGGCAACGCGGGCGGTGTCTGGCTGCGCATCTTCAAAGCCTTTCCGCCGGATTTCTCCATGGGGGCCGGACTCTGCCTGGCCGAGTTTTTTGCGCCTCTGAGCTTCGGCGCCTGTCCCTGGCATAATTTCACGGCGCGACGCTTGACCGCCTGGCGCACGATCTCCGAAACCCCGCTGACCTGGTCGATCCCCATGAACGCATCGACCTCGGGCAAAAGCCCCGGCAGATCGTCCCGAAACCGCTGCGGAAGGCATCCGGACACGATCAATGCCTGTTTCTCGTTTTTGCGCGATCGCAGCTCGGCAGAGCCCAGAATGGCATCGATGCTTTCCTGCTGCGCGGAATCAATGAAAGAGCACGTGTTGACGATCAGCACTTCGGCTCGTTCCGGGTCGTTCGTAATCACCAACCCGTCTTCGAGCAGCCTGCCGAGCATGATCTCGGCATCGACAAGATTCTTGGCGCAGCCGAGTGAAATCAGGCCAACGCGCAGGGGCTGCTTAATGGAATTCGCTTTGTTCAAAGGCCGCCCACGATACGCCATGCAGCCGGGACAGGCAACCTTCTGAACAGGCTTGTGAGGAGAACCAAAGCCAAAAACCAGCGGCACGAGCACAATGAAGTCTCCAAATCGTCCATGCAATCGTTTTCCGCGTTCTCATGAAACGCGGCCACACAGATGTCCGGGTCGGGGACATCCCCACTCGACAGTTCGAGCGAACCGTCCGAGAGTTATACTGTTTATTGGATCGATATCCGGGCGGCGGATCAACGAACCGCGTGACGTGAAATAGTGGCGCGTGAGCTCGCGTATTATGAAGCGTAAATTATTCGCATTGTCAGAACGGTACGCAAAAGCATTGCGAAAGCACTTGCAACAGGGTCTGCGCGCCAGCTTGCAGCCTGCGGTGGGTTTGGGACGACAGGCGGTGGGCCTCGGCATGGAGACACTGGAACTGGCGCGGGTGCACGAGCGAGCCGTTGCGACGCTGGTACCATCTAATAACGGGCATCAGTTGAGAAAGCAGGCGGAGAGTTTCTTTACGGAGGCCATCAGCCCGATCCTGGAAACACATCGCGTCGCGCGGCAAAGCAAAGTGGATTTAAACCGGCTGACCGAAACGCTGAATCGTCGCACGGCGCATTTGGCCGCCACGAATCGCCTGCTGCGAATCGGCATCGTACGGCGCAAGTGCGTGGAAGCCGCCCTGAAGACAAGCGGCGCACATTATGCCAAGCTGTTGAAGGATTCGCTGCAACTGCAGTCGCGTTTGCGCCTGCTCACCCATCAAATGCTTTCAGCGCAGGAGATTGAACGCAAGAGGATGAGCCACGAGCTGCAGGATGAGATCGCCCAAACCCTGTTGGGCATCAACACCAGGCTGCTTTCCCTGAAACTGAAGGCGCGGGCCAACACCAGAGGTCTCAAAAATGAAATCGCCAGCACGCAGCGATTAGTGATAAACTCGGCCAAGTCGGTGCGGCGAGCCGCACATCAATTCCGGAGCGCATGAACCGCAACAATATCAAGCTGACACGACGTTACCAGGGCGCGTTGGAACTGCACCTGAAGCAGGGCCGGCACGCCAGTCTGGTGTCGGCGCGAGGCCTGGGCAGCCAGGCTCTTGCCGCCGGCCTGCAGACTCTGGACCTGGCCAAGCTCCACGAACAAATCCTGATCGGTCAAGTCTTGCCAGGCTGCCCGGCTGTCAAACGCGCCGGGCTCGTCAAGCAGGCGGGAGTTTTCTTTGCGGCGGCGATCACTCCGATTGAGAGCACGCATCACAGCGCGCGGGACGCCACCGTCCACCTGAAAAGATTCGTCGAAACCCTGAGCCAGCGCACCGTGGAACTGGCCGCCTCCAACCTGGAGTTAAAGCAGGAAATCACCCAGCGCAAGGCCGTCGAGAAAAGGCTCAAAAACAGTGAGCGACACTATTCACATCTGCTGAAGCAATCCAATCACCTGCAGGATGAGTTGCGGCGATTGTCCAGGCTGATTCTGTCCGCGCAGGAGGATGAACGCAAAAAGATCAGCCGGGAATTGCATGATGTCGTTGCCCAGACGCTGACGGGCATCAATATTCGACTGGCGAACTTGAAAAAGGAGGCGGCGCTCAACTCCAAGGGTCTGGACCGAAACATCGCGCGCACGCAGAAGCTGGTGCAGCATTCGGTGAACATTATTCATCGGTTCGCCCGGGAATTGCGCCCGACAGTGCTGGACGACCTGGGGCTGATTCCCGCCCTGCATACGTATATGAAGGGTTTCCGACAGCAAACGGGCATGCAGGTCAGTTTGTCGGCCTTCGCCGCGATCGAGCAACTGGCCGGCGAGAGGCGGACAGTGCTCTATCGCATCGCCCAGGAAGCGCTCACCAACGTCGGCCGCCATGCGCAAGCAAGCCAGGTGGACGTGAAGATTAAGAAGTTGGACGGCGCCGTGTGCATGACAATAAAAGACAACGGCAAAGGCTTTCTATTGGCCGACACATTGAATTCCGAGAACAAACGATTGGGTTTGCTTGGCATGAGAGAACGGCTGGACATGGTCGGCGGCAAATTCACCGTCAAGTCCGCGCCGGGCAAAGGCACTACCGTCCTGGCACAAATCCCCCTGACGAACCAAACACTCCTGGCGGGCAACGGGCTGGGCAACGGTGCGTAACAACATTGATGACACTATGAAACCAATTACGGTTCTCCTGGCGGAAGATCACCAGATTGTCCGCGAGGGTTTTCGGTCGTTGTTGGGGCACGAACGCGACATCGAGGTGGTCGGCGAAGCCGAAACCGGCCGCCAGGCAGTGCAATTGACCCGAAAACTTCGTCCGGCTGTGGTCGTGATGGACATTGCGATGCCGCTGCTCAACGGGTTGGAAGCCACGCGGCAGATTCGCAAGGACTTTCCGGACACGAAGGTGCTGATACTTTCCGCGCACAATGATGACGCGTACGTCGAGCAGGTAGCGGTATTAGGAGCTGCCGGATTCCTGCTCAAGCAAACGTCTTCGCACGAATTGGCGACGGCGATCCGCAAGGTCCACGAAGGAAAGACATTTTTCAGCGCCGCCATTTCGAAACGCGTTCAGAATCGCAGCCAGAAGTCGCTGGACCGCGATGGCACGCTCAAGAAGAAAAACAACCGCCTGAGTTCCCGCGAGGTGGAGGTGCTTCAACTGATTGCCGAAGGAAAGCCCAACAAACAAGTCGCCTCCGAACTGGGCGTGAGCTTCAAGACGGTGGACAAACATCGGCAGCACCTGATGAGCAAGCTGAATATCCACGATGTCGCCGGCCTCACACGCTACGCGATGTCCGAAGGAATCATCGAGAGCAGCGTCCGCTTGACGATCAGCT
The DNA here is from genome assembly GCA_035648815.1 of Verrucomicrobiia bacterium. Lineage (GTDB taxonomy): Bacteria > Verrucomicrobiota > Verrucomicrobiia > Limisphaerales > BOG-1460 > DASRKU01. The sequence continues at coordinate 4,787 of DASRKU010000236.1, forward strand.
AGTTGGTCGAGGGCCGAGGGTCGAGCCGTCCCCACACCGACGCTCGTCCTTCGCACTTCTCCCCTCGCACTTCCCACCTCTCACCTAATATCGGGGAAATCCCCAATGGCGGCTTACCGACTGCCCTGCTTATTTTTACAATCATGAAAGCCTCACTCCGGGGTTCTCCCTGTGCCTGAGTCACGTCGTCTTAATTGACTTTATATGCGCGCAGCCACAACCGATGCGACTGGTCCATCCCTGCACGAGAAGGCGCGGGCCGTCCGGGATGACGTCTTTGGACGCCGCGTGTTTGTGCGCGGGGTTGTCGAGGTCTCCAGTTATTGCCGCCAGAACTGCGCTTACTGCGCGATGCGCCGCGAGAATCTCATGCTGGATCGCTACCGGCTCGCCGCAGAGGAACTCGCCGAGTCGATCATTCATCACCGCCCGCCGGCGATCACCGATATTGACATTCAAGCGGGCGAAGACCCGGTGGCAGTTCGCGAAGTCGTGTTGCCGCTCGTCCGCGAACTGCGCCGTCGCACCAATCTCGGCATCACGCTTTGCCTCGGCACATTATCCCCTTATCAGTATGACGAACTTCGCAAAGCGGGTGGCGATTTCTACGTGATTAAGATCGAGACGGGCAACGCAGCCCATTACAAGCTCATGGCAGCTCCCGGGAGTTTGGACAAGCGCATCACAGCGATTCATTATCTCGCCGGATCGGGCTGGAGCGTATCGTCGGGTTTCATCGCGGGCCTTCCTGGGCAGACGGCGGCGGACGTGAAACAAACCATGCATTTGCTGTCAGAGCTGCCATTGGCCGGTTGCAGTGTCAGCCCGTTTGTTGCCGGCCGGCAAACGCCCCTGTCCAGCGCTTCGTGCGGGGATATCGATCTGACTCTCGATTGCGTGGCGCGGATGCGATTAGCCGTGCCGCACTGGATTATCCCGGCGGTGAGCGCGATGCGGTCGGTATCCGAGGATGGCTACGTGCGCGCGTTCAACGCGGGCGCAAATCTGGCCACGATCAACCTGACCCCCCGCGCCGCGCGCGCAAACTATCCCATGTACAAGCACGACCGCTTCATCATGGACGAAGAGGGCGTCCGGTCGGCCATCGAGGAGGCGGGCTGTGAACTGAGCTCCGTTGGCATTGCCGAACACCTTGCATTGGCCGCCGAGCGTGTATCGGATTCCGCACAGACGACTTCGCGCCCGCGCAAACGCGCCGGCGAGGTCTGCGCGTTATGTCTCCCATCCAGCCCTGCGGCGCCCGAATTTGTGGAGGCACAAAATGATTTTGCCTCAAAGCTTGGAAGTCAATAGATTTGAAAATCGAGCCAGGCCGGAGAATTCAAAGTTGGGCGATTGTCGGGCTGTTGTTGTGCCTCGGGATGTTTGCGCGGGGGCAGGAGCCTGCGGCAGTTGTCGTACCACAGCCGGAAGGGGGGACGCTGCGCGCAACGGATCCCTACCAGGTTGTCCTGCCCGAATCCGTTCCTGACCCGCTCGAACCGGTGAACCGGGTGGTGTGGGGATTCAACAAAGCGCTGATGACCGACGTCATCAAGCCGACGAGCAGAGTTTATCGGTTCGTGGTCGTGAAATCAGTCCGGACGGGAATTGGAAATTTTGGCAGGAACCTGACTTACCCGGGGCGGTTGTTGAATAATCTGCTGCAGGGCAAATGGATCGGAGCGCGCGATGAATCGTACCGTTTTGCCTGCAATACCACCGTCGGGATCGGCGGATACGTCGACGTTGGAACAAAATGGAACATCCCCAAATCCGACGCGGATTTTGGGCAGACGTTCGGCAAATGGGGCTGGAAACCCCAGTGTTACCTGATGCTGCCCATTCTTGGGCCGAGCAATGAACGGGATACTCTCGGGTTCGCTGCCGATACTGCCGCCAACCCATTGATCTATATCGCTCCTTATCGGATCGAGGCAAACAATCCGCTGACCTATCTGGGTCCCTACACTTATTTCAACTACGCGGTCATGTACAACGATATGGCCGATACCGTGGGCGAGTATGTCCGGTTCAGTCAGGCGGAAATGGACCCCTATTCAGAGATTCAGTATGCCTGGACCTTTGCCAGGAAGAACCGGGTCGCCGATTTTCAGGTGAAAGGAAAACGGGACGAAGTCTCGCTGGAAACCCTGGAATCCGTTTTCTTCACTTTCAAAGACCCTGAATTCCCGAGTCACGGCAAGACCAGATCGGTTTTGATTCCCGCCACCGGCAGGAGATTAAAATTCACGTCCTGGATCCAACCTGGAAAAGCACCGGTGGTTTATATCGTTCCCGGCCTGGGCTCGCATCGGCTGGCGCAGCCGGCTCTGGCGCTGGCCGAGCTGGTTTACAAGAACGGCTTTTCCGCCGTGTGCATCAGCAGCGCGTTCAATTCCGAGTTCATGGAGCACGCTTCGACCGCAGCCATGCCGGCGTATCTGCCGGTGGACGGCCACGACGTGCATGTCGCGTTGACCGTCATTGATCACCGCTTGCGCGCGCTCTACCCGGACCGGCTGGGTGACAAGGCGTTGATGGGATATTCCATGGGCGCATTCGATTCGTTGTTCGTTGCGGCGACAGAGACGACAAACGAGACGGCATTGATCAAATTTGACCGATACGTGGCCATTAATACCCCGGTGCGCATGGTGCAGGGAATGTCCAAGCTGGACGAATTTTACCGGGCGCCGCTGGAGTGGCCCGCGGGTGAACGGACCGACAACCTTGAAAACACTTTTTTGAAAGTGGCCGCTTTGAGCAAGAGCACGCTCACGCCGCAGACTTCCCTGCCATTTGATGCCGTGGAATCCAAGTTCCTCGTCGGCTTGACGTTTCGGTTCATCCTGCGGGACGTCATTTTCAGCAGCCAGCGGCGAAGCAACCAGGGAGTCCTTCAACATGCGATCTGGAATTTCAGGCGCGAGCCGGTGTATCGCGAAATTCTTCGATATTCCTACCAGGACTATTTTGAGAAGTTTGCGGTTCCGTATTACGAGGCGCGGGGCGCCCCTTCACCAACGGAGGAAGCCATGGAAAAGGCCGATGACTTGAGAACGTATGAGGCCGGTCTGCGCGCCAACTCAAAGATCCGGGTCATCGTCAATCAAAACGACTTCCTCCTGACGGACGAGGACCTGGCCTGGCTTCGCGCCACGTTTATGCCGGAACAATTAACGGTTTTCGCGAAAGGCGGGCATCTGGGAAATCTTTTTAATCCCGGAGTCCAAAAATCAATCCTCGGAACCCTTGTGGACATGAAGCCTGCCAGACAGAAATCCAAGTAAGCTCCTGGACGGTTGGCTCGCAAACAACGCAAAGAGCGCCGAAGACCTAAGGGCAATCCCCCCATAGAGCGGGCGCCGCGCACCGCGTAATCTCCCGCGTGAAGAAAATCCTTTTACTCACCGGCGTTCTCGGCCTGTTCGCAACCAGCGGCTGTCTTGTCTCCGAAGAAGGGCGCGGGCATTATCACGGAGGAGAGGGGCGTGGGCATTACGAAAGCGAAAGTCACGTCGTCGTTGCTCCGGCTGTAATCGTGCGCCCGCCAGAAGTCATTGTGCGCTAGTTCGCAATCGTGGCGTCCTCCTGCAAAATACCACTGCTCGCCAAAGTGGCCGGCACTGGCTTCCTTGCAGTGCTTGTGCCGGTCTATTTGCTCAGCTATGGACCCAGCAATTTTTTATGGTTCTGCGACGCCGCACTCATTCTCACCGTGGCGGGCATGTGGCTGGAAAGCCCGTTGCTCATCAGTATGTGCTCGGTTGGAATCCTGCTGCCTCAATGCCTCTGGCTCGCTGACTTCGGCAGCCACGCGCTGGGAATTCATTTCCTGGGCCTGACCGGTTACATGTTCGATCCCCAGCTTCCTCTTTTTACCCGCGGACTTTCGCTCTTTCATGGCTGGCTGCCCTTGCTGCTCGTCTGGCTGCTGGCGCGCCTGGGCTATGATACACGGGCCTTGTTTGCCTGGAGTGCATTGGCCGCAGCATTGGTGTTGATCTGCTACCTCTTTACTCCGCCTGCCGGCGCCCACCCGGACAACCCCAATCTCCCCATCAATCTCAATTACATCTACGGGTTCAACGACCGGCAGCCGCAAGCCTGGATGAATCAAAACCTGTATGTCGTGTTGTGGCTTGCCGCGCTGTGGCTCGCCGCCTTTCTGCCTACCCACCTGGCTTTGCGCAGAATCTTCGACCCGGCACCGGCAACCGCCGTGAATCGTTTGACGCCACTCCTCTGACCCCCCGGATTCCCTTCCCGAATGCGGGGGGAGGGGGGGAAACACCCCACGGTCAACCCCTTGATACCTGTTTTCGGGCGTTGGGTCTAATCTAACGTGATGGAAACTCCAGGCACCAGAGCGGAACTCCATTTTGGCGATGTGATCATGAAACGAAAGGTTTTAGCCATCAATTTTCTGTCGGTGACTTCTTTTCCAGTGGGCTGCAAAAAGGAGCAGACCCGCGCTGAGCAGATGGACACTGTACCATGGATTTCAAAATTCGTGCCCGTGGATCAGCGACAGGACCGCGCCGTGAGCTGACAAAGGAAATTTATGAATAAAAGCAAAATTACAAAAATTGGAATCGTGTTCGGCGTCTCACTCCTGGGAGTGTTGACAGGCTGTGTCGGCTACGTGAACGGGCCGCGCGCTGGAGTGTACGCACCGGCACCCGCGGTCTACGTGGAGAGCCCGGTGGTTGTGGAAGATGACTACGTCTATTACCCCGCGTACCAGGTTTATTACAGCAGCAACCAGCGCCAGTATGTATATCGCGACGGCCGTTCCTGGGTCTCGCGCCCGGCGCCGCCGCGCGTTTCGGCTGACGTGCTGTTCGCCTCCCCTTCCGTGCGGGTGGATTTCCACGACTCTCCCGCGAACCACCACGCTCAAGTTGTCAAACAATATCCAAAACAGTGGACGCCGGCGGAGTCGAATCGCAGCAACCAGACGCATGATCGCGGTGATGACAACAGAAAGAATTGAGCGTTAAAAAAGAGAATCGCATGGAGAAAACGGAACAGTTCATCGGCAAGCTTGGAATCGTGCTGTACAGCGCCTTCCTGCGATGCTCGGCATACGGGCAACCATCCGCATCTATTGAAATAACCGCGCCGTCAGTGGAGATTCACGCCGTGAGCGACTTTTACGAACCGCTCGCCCCGGAAGGGGAATGGGTCGTCATCGGTTCGTATGGGCGCTGCTGGAGACCGCATCACATTGAGAGCGATTGGCGTCCTTACTGCAACGGCAGTTGGCAGAGAACGGACGCGGGCTGGTATTGGGTGAGCGATGAGCCATGGGCCTGGGCAACGTATCATTATGGTCGCTGGGATTACAGCGGCCAGGATGGATGGTATTGGGTGCCGCAAACTCAGTGGGCGCCGGCCTGGGTTTCCTGGCACGAGGGCGGCGGCTATATCGGTTGGGCGCCCTTGCAGCCCTCCGTAAGCATCTCTGTAAACGGTTTCGTGGGCTACAATGAGTCACGCATTTCGCCAAGGGCTTTTGTCTTTGTAAAGCAAAACCGGTTCCTGGAACCCGTCCGTCCCTCCATCGTAGTCGTCAATAGCACGACGATCATCCGCAACACTAAAACCGTCACCAATGCCAGGATCGTGAACAACACGGTCGTCAACGAAGGCCCGGCCACGGCTGTGATCGAGAAGGCCAGCGGGCGAAAGGTGGAGGCGACGCCGGTTCAGGAGCTGCGTCACAAGCAGGAAGCGGCGGTTGTTGCCAGGGAGCGAGCCTCGAAAGCGACGCCGCTTGCCATGAGCCAGGCGCCGGCCCGCAACGAGGCGCAACCCGAGAAGAAGACCATTTTGGCACGCGAGCCCAGGCTGGCGCAGAAACCAGACGTCGTCACCCCTGAGCAGGCATCGCCCAGCGTGAAGAAAGTTGAGGCGCGCCGCGAGAATAACATCCCCGCCCCCGCCAATGCAGATTCCAAACCCGAGGTCAAACCGGAGGCCAACCCTCGCACCTCGATGAAAGGGCCGGCCGAACAGAATCAGGAGAGGCAGCCTGCCAGGCAGGAAAAGCCTGCCCAGCCGGTGAAGAAAGTAGCGCAGCAGCCTGCGCGGGAAACACCGGCCGCCGTCGAAAATAGCGGCGGGAATCAACCTGAAAAAGGCCGCGAAAACAAACCTTGAGAACAGTCGGATGGAAGCTGGAGAACAGCCTTCCGCAGCAAACAAACTAAGTACCGAATAAAATGAAAAAAACATCTGTAAACACCGGAAAAATAATGGTCCTGGTCACTGCCGGCGCCATGTTGCTCAACATATCGGCGCGGGCGTCCGGTGAAACCGACGACCGCATCGAGTCCTCCGCCCAAAAGTCGTATGTCTTCAAGACGTACCTCAAGGACGACTCGATCAAAACCGAATCGACCGGCGGCGCTGTCACCTTGACCGGCACGGTCGCCGAAGCCTCCCACAAATCCCTGGCCGGGGATACCGTTGAAGGCCTGCCTGGAGTCAGGAGCGTGGACAATCAACTCACCATCAAAGGTGAAAGCCCGCCGGAACATTCGGACGCATGGATCGGCATGAAAGTGAAAACCGCCCTGCTGTTCCATCGCAACGTGAGAGCCACCAAAACCGACGTGAACGTCAAAGACGGCGTCGTCATTCTGAGCGGCGAAGCTTCGAGCCGAGCCCAAAAGGAATTGACCACGGAATATGCCCGGGACATTGACAACGTCAAAGAAGTCAAAAACGAGATGACTGTGGCAAAGGCCCCGGCCCAACCCGCGACAACCATTGGAGAGAAAATCGATGACGCCTCGATCACCGCCCAGGTGAAATCGTCCTTGATGTCTCATCGCTCCACCAGCGCGCTCAAGACGAAGGTCGCCACGTCCGATGGCGTCGTCACATTAAGTGGCATTGCGAAAAACGCGGCGGAAAAGAGCCTCGTCACGAAGCTCGTCAATGACATCAACGGTGTCGGCAGTGTCATTAACAACATGACCGTCGAGGCCCCGGTAACGACAAATTAACCGGCTGTTTCCCGTTGGCTGGCGCAGGGGCGCCGGCCAACAGAAACGCCACAAAAACCAAAGAAAAAAATATGTTATACACGATTGCGGTAGTCCTTCTCATTCTCTGGCTGCTGGGCCTTGTCAGCAGTTACACGATGGGCGGTTTCATTCACATCCTGTTGGTGGTCGCCATTGTCATGGTGCTGCTCAACTTCCTGTCCGGTCGTAAACGATCCGCCTGACAAACGATCACCAGAACAAAACAAATAGAAGAAGACAATATGAACACAAAAACCTCCATTGGAGTCATCCTCGTCATTTTAGGCGTCGTGGTGCTCGCATACTCGGGCATCACATTTAAAACGCCGGGCAAACCCGTGGACTTCCTGGGAATGCATTTTGAGACAACCGTCAGCCATTTCATCTCGCCAGCCGTTGGAGCTATCGCCCTCATCGGTGGAGTTCTGCTGCTGGTGATAAAGCCCCGCCAGGTTTGATTGGGGACAACGCGAACCGATAGAACGATCAAAATATGAATAAACAAACACAAGCAACTGAGAACGACCTGGGCACGCTCGCCGAAGATGCGCGCGCGCTGATGGCCGCAACCGCCGACGTGGCCGGAGAGAAAGTCGGGGAAGCGCGCAAGCGTCTTGCCGCCGCGCTCGAAGGCGGCCGGCAAATTTATGGCCGCGTTCGGGACAAGGCGATCGAAGGGGCAAAAGCCGCGGACCAGACGGTGCGCGACAATCCTTACCAGGCGATAGCGATCGCCCTGGGCGTGGGCGCGATCATCGGCTTTCTTGCGGCCCGCCGATGTTCTCGCAACGACTGATTCCATGGTGCGAGATCCCATCGACGGCTCCGAACCTCTGGACGCTTCGCCAAAGCATTTTGCCAGGCATCTCCTGACGATCGGTGAAAACCGGTTGGAATTGCTGATGGTGGAAGTGCAGGAGGAACGCGAGCGCCTGCTGCGAGCGATCGTGCTGGCTCTTGGCGTGGCGGTGTTCGGCTTCCTTGCGGGTGCCGCACTCACCGTCGCCCTGGTCGTCCTGCTCTGGTCGCTTTCCCCGATCGCGGTCCTGCTGACATTGACGGTGCTTTACAGCGCAGCCTCTGTTTTTCTATACCGTTGCCTGGCAGCTCTTCAGCGCAATTGGGAAACTCTTCCGGCAACCCTCGGTCAATTGAGAAAGGATCGCGCATGTTTGGAAAAGTACCTCGCGTAAATCCGCTGCAATTGCGCAAAGAAATGCTGGTCGCCGAGAGTGAGCTCAACCGCTCGCAATTGATCAACCGATGGGAGGCGGCGACCGAATGGCACCGCACGTTCAGCGCGGGGGTCAGAACGGTCGGTTCGGTTGCCTCGGCGGCAGCCCTGCTCGTCGCCACTGTCCGCGCCTTCCGCCGCAAACCGGACGCCCAAAACGGCAAAAATCCTTCCTGGCTGCCACCGATCATCAAAGTAGCAGGTTTTGTTTCCTCCCTCTGGACGACGTTCCGTTCGCCACGTCGCGATGAAAGGTCACAGAAGAATCCATGAAAGACGGATTCATGCTGCGAAAGGCTAATCCAATGTGTTCGGGTCGGGAAGGAGTCCCCGATGTTGTCACCGCCTGAGGCAGCCGCAGTCGTTCCAGCCGTCACGGACAATCTCCCATCTTCCCCCGAAGCCGCGACGCCAGCCGATGGGGTTGCCATCGAAGCCGCGACAATTGCACCGGTCGCGCTGAAGCTATCCAAAACGGCCCTTGCGCAGATCGTTTTGATTGTTTTAGGCACCATCGCCGCGCTCTACGTCGGACGCCCGGTGCTTTTGCCAATTTTCCTTGCCTGCGTTGCGGGCATGACGTTGAAGCCGGTGATCCGATGGTCATCCATCTGCCATATTCCTCCGGCCCTTTCCGCGGCTGTCGTGCTGTTGCTTCTGACTTCCGGTGTGGGTGTCGCTGTTGTTCAATTTGGCCGGCCCGCATTAGCATGGGTGAATGAGGCGCCACAACACATGACCGAGTTGCGGCAACGGGTTCAGAAACGGTTGCCACCCGGCGCCCATTTCAGCCAGGCGGCCGCCGCGGTGTCCAATCTTGGCGCGACCGAAGCGGAAAAAAAAGAAGAACAAAAAAACGTGCCGACGGTCCATGTCAAAACTGACCACAGCCCCGCCGCGTTCATTAACTGGACGGAAATCTTTCTGGCCGGATTGTTTGAGACGCTGGTGCTGCTCTACCTGTTGCTGGCTTCGGGCGACTTGTTCCTGCAGAAGCTGGTTCACGTGATGCCGACGCTGGGCGACAAAAAACGCGCGGTCGAAATCAGTCACGAAATTCAGCAGAACATTTCCAACTACCTGTTTTCGGTGACGCTCATCAACCTTGGGCTCGGCATGCTCGTGAGCGTCGGCCTCTGGTGCATGGGAATCCCCAACGCCGCCATGTGGGGCATATTCGTGGCGGTTCTGAATTTCGTGCCCTACTTCGGACCCGTGTGCGGGATCATCCTGCTGGCGGCCGTCGGACTGCTCACGTTTGAATCATCGTTATGGCACGCATTGCTCCCGCCCGCCTGGTATCTCCTGCTTCACCTGTTGGAGACAAACCTCGTCACGCCGGTTTTACTGGGGCGCCGATTCACGCTCAATCCAGTCGTGATTTTTGTTTCCTTGATCTTCTGGACATGGCTCTGGGGAGTCCCCGGCGCATTGCTGTCGCTCCCGATTCTGGTTTCGATAAAGGTCATCAGCGATCATGTTCCGGCGTTGTCATCCATCAGCGAAGTTCTTTCCCGATGAGCCAGGCACAGTTCTCCAAATGGACGCCCACCGCCTTGATTGCCGCCTGCTCCATAAAGTTGGCGGCCCTGGGAATCTCTGTGCGCGCGCAGGTCGATGAAGTGCGGCATGCGGCGGCGGTGATTGGGACGGCGCTCTACACCGGGATGCGACCGGGCTATTGGGTCCGCAGCGTGCGAAATGCCTTTGCGCGGCAAGTGATGGCCATCGGCGTTGAACCGCTGTTGTTTGTCGGAGCGTTGGCGGTGTTCGTCGGCATTTCCGTGGTGGTGCAACTCTCTTCCTGGATCGGCGAGGCCGGCCAGTCCCAACTCCTCGGGCCGATCCTGGTCACCGTCGTTGCGCGCGAACTCGGACCGGTGCTGATCAATCTCGTCGTGATTGTCCGCAGCGGCAGCGCGATGACAACCGAACTGGGAGTTCTTAAAATCGACGGCGACGTCCGGAAGCTGGAAGCGGAGGGAGGCGATCCATTCCGGCAACTGGTGATGCCGAGGGTGCTTGGCACGGCGGTTTCCACATTTTGCCTGACGGTTATCTTCATCCTCGCCGCCTTTGCGAGCGGATATCTGTTCGCGGCATGGACGGGAAAAGGCAGTCGCGATTTGCTTCTATTTGCTGACACGGTTTCGAGGGCGGTCCAACCCAAAGACGTTTTCAACATCCTGGCCAAGAGCATCCTCCCGGCGTTGTTTGCCAGCGCGTCCTGTTGCATCGGCGGATTGGGTGTCGGGGAGTCCGTGACGGAAATACCCCAGGCCACCCAACGGGCCCTCACGCGATCGGTCGCGGGACTCTTTGTCATCTCCGCCGTGGTGTCGTTGCT
>DASRKU010000237.1:0-4138 GCA_035648815.1 Verrucomicrobiia bacterium
CCACCACGCCAATCAGTGGCTTCACCATGCGAGGCGCGCCTTGGACAGTGGTGAATGACAACATGTAGGCCAGCAAGCCGATGGGAACCAGGCACACGACCGGCCGCCATTGGAATCTTCGAATCAATTCCGCCACAAAAAGCGTTGTCACCGGCAACATCAGGGCGAGCAGCAGATAATGATGGTGCGGGCCAAAATCCTGCGTTCGCCCAAAATGAACCACAATCCCCCCCAATTGGATAAGCTGCAAGACCGCGAATGTTCGAAGGCTGGGATTGATCAAAGCATAAACAATCCCTCCCGCAAAAAGCAAAATGGTGACAATGCCTGGCGCAGAAAACGTGTTGACGAGAAATTCTCCGAAGGTCTTCGAAAGCCGGAAAGCCATATATCGATCCGCATAGTTGTAGGAAACGAGTTGCCGGACAAAATGGGGCGAGACAATGGCCAGTAACACAATGAAGGAGACTGCCGCGCCGCAAAATTTGGCGAGGTGGCTAAAAATACCCCAGGTTCGAGATCCCCGGCGCCATTCCCCCCAGGCGTCCCAAAGACAAACCACCCCGGCCGCGACCCAGAACCATAAGATCCAATACAGGTACCAACGTCGAAAGAACACGAGCCCGACAAGCAATACCACCATAGCGATCCAGCTCAACAGCTCGTCGCGCGGGCTGCGCGGTTTGTCATGCCAGCGGAGGAACAAACCGGTGATCAGGAAGCAAAACACAAGACCGCCGCCATCGGGATATCCCCGGTACAGCGGCAGCCACAACGCCGGCGTCAGGGCCATGATGGCCACGGCGATCCAGACCGCCGGCGGAACCGACTCAAGCGCAAAGCTGAATCTTTGGTTCCAGAGCGCCGAGACGAGCCAGACGACGAGCAGCAAAGACGGAATGATATAAAGGTTCCCATTTGTGAGGATATAAGCCGCGCGTGAATAGGAAAACAGGTGCAATTTTGCGCCAAGGCTCAGGACGAGGGCTGTCGGGATTGTTGGTTCCGCGGTATAATCGTCATTGCGAATGGAGCGCAATGTATCCAGCACAAACAGCCGGGGATTCGTCTCCAGTTCCCGCTCAAAGTTCCAGCACTTGGCCCAATACCCGTCGTTGTCCCACGAATAAACAGTGCTCTCGCGCCGGACGTAGTCGAACCACACCAGATTCAGCAGCAGAACGGCGGCAAGGAGCGCCCCGACTTTATAAATGAGTTGCCGGTTCACAAGATTCGCGGCTGTGGCTTTCCCGTTCCGGCCAGTCCTTCCTGTGCCGCACGATGAACCTGGGCCGCCCTTGCACCTGCGTGTAAATGCGCCCCGTGTAGGAGCCAATGAATCCGATGCAAAGAAGCGTGAAAGATTGCCCCACCAGCATGCCGTCCAAAATCGAAGCCCAGCCGCTGATGGCCTGGCCCGAGAGTTTCTCCCATAGAGCCCATATCCCGATCAACACGCTCAAGCACAACCCGGCCAATCCGAGATGGGTCGATACCCGCAAGGGCGCCGAACTGAAACTCAAAATGGCGTTGCTCGCGAATTTTATCATTTTGCTCAGAGGGTATTTGGTGTCTCCATAGCGCCTCGGGTCCCGCGCGTACGGAAAAGCCTTTTGCTGAAATCCCACCCATGCGACCAGACCGCGAAGAAACGGTTCCTGGTCGTTGCACAGCAGCAACGCATCGCGCACCTCCCGCGTGATAACCCGGAAATCCCCCGTGTCGGGCGGGATTTCAACGCCGGTGAGCAGGTTCAAGATCCGATAAAACAACCATGCCGTGAGACGCTTTGCTCGCGTCTCGCCCCGCCGCTCCGTGCGCTGGCCATACACCACATCCCAGCCGCACTCAATGAGGAATGCCATCTCCGGGATTAGCTCCGGAGGGTCCTGCAAGTCAGCATCAATGATCGCAATAACGTCGCCCTCGCACTGCTCCAGTCCCGCGATCACCGCCGCGGAATGCCCGAAGTTCCGGGCAAAATGGATGATTTTGATCTCCACCCCGTCAGACCTGCTTGCCTCAAGGCCGTCCAAGATCACCGGGCTGCCATCGGTGCTGCCATCATCGACGTAAATGATCTGGAGATTGTGAAATTGCTCGGAACTTCCGGCCAGCTTCACCAGGCGCGAATGGGTGAAAGGAAGCGTCTCCTCTTCATTGTACACAGGAACGATGAGCGATAACGCTTTCATGCGAGTGGCCTGTCTCAAACTGTCAATTCAATGCAGGGGACTCCGTCCAAAAAAAATGGGCATCGATCTGACTGGTGCGAATCAAATGCTCGAGCTGTTTCAGCCGGGTAAAGACCCGATGTTGAAACAATTCCGGAGTCATCTGGATTCTCTGGAATAATTGTTGAAGCTGTTGGGCTCCTTTCCGGTGATCCCAGGCGCATTTGAATTCCGGCAGGTGTTTGCGGATCTTCTCGAACGAAACCCGGTAGCTGCGATTGTCCGGACTGGGCGGGCCGAAGGAGAGGCGGCAACCGGGAAACGCTTCCGCGACGACCTCCGCAATTTCCTTCACGCGATAATTGTGCGCGGTATCGCCGACATTAAAGATCTCGTTGTGCACGGCTTCGCGCGGCGCTTCCAATACCAATGCGATCGCACGGCAAATATCCAATCCGTGCACCAGCGGGCGCCAGGGCGAACCGTCGCTCGTCATCGTAATCTCCCGCGTCGTCCACGCCAGCCCCGCGAGATTGTTCAGCACAATATCAAAACGCATGTGCGGCGAAGCTCCATACGCCGTGGCGTTTCGCAGGAACGTCGGCGAAAAACCATCGGTGGCCAACAGCTTCACATCTTTCTCAACCCGCGTTTTGCAGATCGCGTAAGCCGTTTGCGGTTTCACCGCCGATTTTTCGTCCACGTAATCTCCTTCGGCGACGCCATACACGCTGCACGAAGAGGTATAGACGAAACGTTTCATTCCGGCGCTTCGCGCAAGCTCCGCCAGCCTGACCGAACCCGCATGATTGATTTCATATGTGATGGTTGGAGACAATTGCCCCAGCGGATCGTTTGAGAGCTCGGCCATGTGCACCAGGGCGTCCGCTCCCTGCAAATCGGCCGCCTCGATCCGGCGCAAGTCCTTCACGAGTGTCTTGGGAGTGGTCGAACCGCTCCGATATAAGGATCCTTCCTTGTAAAACCCGGTGTCCAGGCCGATGACATCATGCCCCCGACGGAGCAATTCCGGCGCAAGTAAGGACCCCAAATAACCGTCGCTGCCTGTGACTATTATACGCATGTGTAGGTGTGGTTTCGCAGATATTTCCTCGAAAGAAAAGCATTATAGGGGCAATCCGTAAAGTCTCGGGCCGGGCGAATCGTCCCCTGCCGGCGCCGTTTCGACATTGGCCAACGCCGCCCGGCAGGCAATTTCTCTTACAAGCCGCTTTCCTATAGGCTATAAGGCATCCTTTCCAAACGACGGTTTCTTTCAGCGAAGCGGCGTGGCCATAAGCTTTCCTTTCCAATTGCGCTCCAGGCGCCTTGCATGCAGCAGACAACGCCGCATCATTTTTTTCTGGGAACGGGTGATGAGATACCATTGGATCGGGAATAAGTCAAGCGTATGACGGATCGGGGCAACTAAAGTGGATTGGACAAATGCGCCAGTACATGGAGTGCGTGCGCTTCAGCGCCGCTATGCATTGTGCCGTCCATCGCAAAGGTCGAGCCCATGGCAAGTTCAAATCCAGAGCGCCGGTAAACCGGACGCACTCATTTTTCGCGCGAGAAAGCGGCTGAGTTGGTAGGGGCGCACTGTGTGCGTCCGGCTGCGCGCAGCGCAGCCCTACCGGGGAAAGGATCGCATCACCAGGTTTTGGACTGCGGTAGCCCTCTACCGCTCTTTACCGTTTACTTTCCAACTCGTCTTTCTCAGCAGACTTCTTCGGCGGTTCTGCAGACACTTCAACCCGTTCCAGCCAGATTTCCCTCCAATACGAATGGATGGAGCGCGGACAGAACATCCGGCAGTCGCTGTAACGCGACTTGCAGAAGACCCCCTGGAGAATGATCGATGCATTCTTCATGTTCAGCATTTTTCCGGTCTTTTCATCCAGAATGCTGGTGACGCGTTTTAGAACCCGATAGGTTCTGCCGCAGTACGGAACCATTTCGGC
>DASRKU010000238.1:0-3643 GCA_035648815.1 Verrucomicrobiia bacterium
CCCTTCGACGAGATCGATTTTGGCAGCTTTTTTGACGATTATCTGGACCCGGGCTACAAGAGTCCGGCGGCGGAGTCGGTCGAAAAGCCCTCCTTCGAAACTTTTCTTTCGTCGCCGGTCACACTGGGCGATTATTTGCGCTCGCAGTTGAGCGTCAGCATCATCAGCGATGAGGCGCGCGACGCAGCCGAATCGATCATCGGCAACCTGGACGAAGACGGGTACCTTTCGGCATCGCTGGAAGAGATCGCGTCCATCGGCGAGCACACGGCGGAGCAGGTGGAGCAGGGCCTCGGGGCGGTGCAATCGCTCGATCCGGCTGGCGTGGGCGCACGCAACCTGCGCGAGTGCCTGCTGCTGCAAATCGAGGGCATCAACGGGCGTGGCGGCGTGGCCTGGCAGATCGTCTCTGGTTGCCTGCGCCTGATGGAGACCCGCCAGTACAAGGAAATCGCCAAGGTGCTGGGGCGGCCCATGGAGCACATCGAGATCGCCGTCCACATGATCCAGCACCTCAATCCGCGGCCCGGCCTGCGTTATTCCGGCGCGGGCGCGCGGGTGGTGGAGCCGGACGTCTTCTTCACCAAGGATGGCGAAGATTACATCATTCAGATGAACGATGAGGACGTCCCGCAGCTTCGCTTGAACGCGCAGTACCGCAAGATGCTGGATCGCGAGAACGGCGCCACCAAGGAAGTCCGGGATTACGTGCGCGAGCGCTACACGTCGGCTATCCAGTTGATGAAGAATATCGAGCAGCGCAAGCAGACCATCCTCAAGGTTTGCCAGGCCATCGTGCGGCGGCAGACCGAATTCCTCAGCCACGGGCTGGATTATCTGAAGCCCATGATGATCAAGGAAGTAGCCGAGGAGGTGGGCGTGCATCCTTCCACGGTTAGCCGCGCCGTGGCCAGCAAATATGTGCATACGCCGCAGGGCGTCTTCGAACTCCGCTATTTCTTCTCGGAAGCGGTTCAGGGGCCGTTGGGCGGGGGTACACCTCTCCTCCTATTGAAACGCAAAGTGAAGAAAATGATCGAAGAGGAGGATCGCTCCAAGCCCCTCACCGACGAGCAGATCACCGCCATGCTGCAAAACGAGGGCATCAACGTTACGCGCCGCACCGTAGCCAAGTACCGGGAGGATATGAAGATTCCGTCCACCCATCAACGGCGCGTGCGCAACTAGGAAAACCAGGGACTGACATGAATTTCCGGCGCAGTTTGCCGGAAATTCGCTGTCTGTCCCCGGTTTTCCTGATTCGAGCTATAAAGTAGGAAGGGGATGTTGCCGGCCCCAACGAGGTGTTTCATGAAGATCACGTACACCGGTAGGCAAGTAGAACTCGCTCCAGCGCAGTTGAAAAAGCTTGAGGCCCGGTTTGCCAAAATCGGCAAGCTGGTGGATGGTAAGAAGGAGGAGCGCGACGCCCATGTCGTGCTTTCGCTGGAGCGCAAGACGCACAAGGCGGAAGCCACCATACACTATTACAACCACGAGTTGGTCGGCCTGGGGTCGAGCGCCGATCTGTTCACGGCAATCAACCTCGCCACCGAAAAGCTCGAAAAGCAGTGCGTCAAGGCGCGCACCAAGTGGCGCGATGCCAAGCGTATACCGCACAAATCCGCTCCCGAAGTGGAAACCGAGAAGGCGGCGCCGGTCGAACCCGAAGCCGACAGTGGACCGGGGCGCCAGGTCTACAAGGTAAAGCCGGCGCAGAAACACAAGCCGATGACGGTGGAGGAAGCCGTACTCGAAATCGACAAGACGGAGGATTACCTGGTCTATCGCGATGCCCAAACCGACCGGGTGAGCGTCCTTCTGCGGCGCCGCGACGGGCATTTCGATCTGGTCGAGGGATAGCACCCGCCCCATGCCGCGCAAGAAGGCTGCCGCACCAAAAGAGGCGTCCCCACACAAGCCCGAGTTGGTGGTGATCACCGGGTTGAGCGGATCGGGCAAGGGTTCCGTACTGAAGGCCCTGGAAGATCTGGGCTTCTACTCCGTGGACAACCTGCCGGTGGAATTGATCCCCAAGTTCGCCGAGTTGACGTGCGACAATCCCAGCATTCATGCGGCAGCCATGGTGGTGGATATTCGCGAGGGCGCCGGGCTGAAGATGTTCCCCAAAGTCTTCACCGGCATCCGCAAATCGGTGACCGCGCGGCTCATCTTTCTGGGGGCGGACGAGGACACCATCGTCCGCCGCTTCAGTGAGACGCGGCGGCCGCACCCGTTGGGCACGGATAAATCGATCGCCCGCAGCATCGAGAGCGAACGCGCGCAATTGGCGTCGATTCGCGCCATGGCGGACCTGATCATCAACACGTCCAGGTTCACCGTCCACCAGTTGCGCGATTTTATCGGTGAGCGGTTTCGCGGGCAACGCGATCAATCTACCA
The DNA here is from genome assembly GCA_035648815.1 of Verrucomicrobiia bacterium. Classification (GTDB taxonomy): domain Bacteria; phylum Verrucomicrobiota; class Verrucomicrobiia; order Limisphaerales; family BOG-1460; genus DASRKU01. The sequence continues at coordinate 2,403 of DASRKU010000238.1, forward strand.
TTCAGATCTATGTCACCAGCTTCGGGTTTCGCGATGGTGTGCCGCCCGATAGCGACCTGGTTTTTGACGTCCGGTTTCTGCCCAATCCCAACTACATTCCGCGGTTCAAGAACCTGACCGGGAAAAACCCTGGTGTGGCAAAATACATCCGTTCTTTTCCACAAACGGCGGAGTTTATGAGCCGGATCTCAGACCTGCTGATCTACCTGCTGCCCCATTATATTCGCGAGGGAAAGAGTTACCTGACGATCTCCTTCGGCTGTACCGGGGGACAGCATCGCTCGGTCATGATTGCCGATGAAGTCCGCCGAGCCCTGTCGGACGCCGGGTTTAAGGCAAAAGTGAACCATCGCGATATCGTTAAAGCCCCTTAGACGATCCCTTAGACAATACCCAACAGGGTACTTACGTGATCCGTCTTACAAATCTTTACTCGGGAATTTATCGAATTGTCGCGACTTTTTCCTGTACACAGCATCAAATAGTGTAACGTCTCTGTTAGCGAAGACACTATGTTACGGAAGGTCATGCGACTATTCGGGATTGCACTCAGTACCGCGCTGCTGGCGGGCTTGGCATTCGGCGGAGCGCAATCGAATTTCGACCCGGACCAGAACATCTGGACCCTCTCCAACGGTTGGATCCGCGCGGCTTTTCAACTGACTCCGGAAGGCTTCTTTCTCACCCAACAGATTTCCGATCTCCAATCCGGCGACCAATGGGCCGCGTCTGGGAACCGGCCGACCTCGCCGGTCCGGTTACAGGCCGATAGCGACCTGTTCGATGCGCAGACGCGATTCTTCCTGGTTGCCCAATACGCCGAGAGCGTCAATCCGGGCGGCATCCGCCAGTTCATTTTGCTCCAGGACGTCCAGGGCCGGGCCCAGATCACGGTGGTTTTCGACCTGTTTGACAACCATCCGGTGCTGCGCTACAGCCTCAAGTACAAGAATTTGACCTCGGCCACCACGCACATCTCCTGGATCAATATGGTGCCGTGGACCTTCGCCGATTTGGGCAAGCGCTACACCGCGTTCCGGGTCAACCAGTGGAGCGTGGTTGCCAAGCCGGAAGACTTTCAGCCGCTACAGACCGTACTCGACACGAGCGGATCCGGGGTCGAAGTCTACTCCGGCGCCGACGGCCGGCAATGCGGCTGGCTGGCATTGCGCGATTCCGACCAGCGGGGCCTGTTCACCGGATGGGAGTTCGACGGCCGGACCAAGACCACGGTGCGGCAG